>JANMGN010000457.1:0-14746 GCA_031374645.1 Chitinophagales bacterium
AGGGGCAACCCTTGCGGTTGCCCAACATACAGTTGTCCAATCGCATCAAGGGCAACCGCAAGGGTTGCCCCTACAAGTGTTTTTAAAAAATGAAATTCAAGATGATATTTTCTTAATTACAGATAAAAATGTCTTTCTTTCCTTTCCAGAAATATCCAATACGATGGTAATTTTTTGGGAGCATAGCGTTGATATATTATTGAAAATAAAGAACTTATATAAAAATAAAACTTATTACATCGCTGACATTACACCAAAATCGTTCGCTCTCCTATCTGAAATGAGAGCGCACTACCCTACTCTATCTACTTTTTTGATGGATAAAATGACGTTTGACGCTTTCTCCAAACACCATCAAACGCAAAAAGCAACGAACCAACCCAATTTTCTATTACACCTCACACCTGCCGAACAAGATTTTTACCAATATTTATTGAATTTGGAAGACAAAAATACTTTGTTACAACGCCATATAAGCTATTCATTTTTAGAAAAACAAGTGATTTTATTGTAAAAAATTGTATTTTTGCGGTTTAAAAAATAGGAAAAAATTACCAATAAGCATACAAATATTTCAAGGCATTAGAAAGAAAAATTTTAAATTTGCCTATAAAATCTAAGGAATAAGGGGAAGTTATTTCTTATAACAAGTAAAAAAATGGAACAAACAAACAAAATTATAGTTTTTCAAGAGAAAGATATTCGCCGTATTTGGCACAATGAAGAATGGAATTATTCTGTCGTTGATGTTATTGCCGTTTTAACCGAAAGTGAAAATGCAGGTGTATATTGGCGTGTACTGAAAAAAAGGTTACTAAAAGAAGGCGCAAACGAGGTCGTTACAAATTGTAACGCACTGAAATTGCCCGCAACAGACGGCAAAAATTACAAAACAGATTGCGCTAACATCGAGGTCATGTTTAGGCTAATTATGTCTATCCCTTCGCCAAAAGCTGAACCTTTCAAACTTTGGTTGGCAAAAGTAGGAAAAGAGCGCATTGACGAAATCGAAAATCCTGAGCTTGCCGCAGCTCGTGCAAGGGAGTATTACAAGGCAATGGGCTATGATGAAGCATGGATTGAAATGCGCATGAAATCCATTGAAGTTCGTGGTCAATTAACGGACGAATGGAAAAATCGTGATGTCCAAGAAGGGAAAGAATATGCTATTTTGACTGCCGAAATATCCAAAGCAACTTTTGGTTTGACCCCTACCGAATACAAAGAAGTCAAGGAGTTGAGCAAAGAAAATCTACGTGACCACATGAGCAATTTGGAGCTAATTTTTACGATGTTGGGCGAGGAAACAACCCGTAAAAATGCTGTTAATAATGATGCCATTGGTTTTGATGAAAATAGAAAAGCTGCCATAGAAGGCGGACGTGCCGCAGGAAAAGCCCTTGATGCTTACGAACAAGAAACCAACGACAAGGTCGTTTCTGCCGCCAATTTCAAAGCACAAATCAAGGCTGCAAAACAAAATAAGCAGGTAGAATAGATGAATTTAAAACACTTCCAACTCCTTGCACAAGACCGTGAAGACTCTCTTCGCTTACTCAATAAGCCTTCGATGCGAGGAATTCGTGCAGGAATTGTAGAAAAATATAGCGAAAAAGCACATTTTGTTTATGAATTATTACAAAATGCAGACGACGTAGGCGCATCAGAAGTGCGTTTCCTTTTGCGTAAAAATGGACTATATTTTGCTCATAATGGCTCGGTACATTTTACCGTCACAGCTCCCGAAGACACCCAAAATATTGGTCACATCAATGCCATTACTGCCATTGGAGATAGTACAAAAAAGTCTTCCATAGACAACACTACAATCTCTCTCCCTTTTGGGGAGGGTCGAGGAGGGGCTATCGGCAAATTCGGTATTGGCTTCAAGGCTGTTTTTCAATATACGAACACACCACATATTTACGACCCACATATTTCATTCAAAATTCGAGATTTGATCGTGCCTGTTTTGTTGGAACACGAAGCCCATCCCTTGCGTTTGCGTGACGAAACCTTGTTCTATTTTCCTTTTGATAGAGCTGAAAAAACACCACAAGAAGCCGTTGATGAAATAGAAGACAAACTAAAATCACTACAATTTCCTTTGCTTTTTTTAAATAATTTGAAAAAAATTAGTTGGGAAACGGATAACGGAACAAAAGGCAGTTTCTATTTTAATGAAAACAAAGAAAAAAATGAAAGTAATGAAAAGAATATATTAAACGTAAAAACGCACGTTCAAACGATTGGAAAAAAGACAATTTCAAGTGATATTTTACGTTTTTCTACAATCAACGCTGTCAGGGTTTTGAACCCTGACAGCGTTAGTGGCGTAAAAAACGTCCAAATCGTTTTCCTTTTGGAAAATAAAAACACCATTGATTTTCATAAAAAACACGCCGCTTATTGTTTTTTTCCTACAAAAGTAATGACAGGATTGCGTTTTTTAGTTCATGCACCGTTTTTGTTGAGCGATAGTCGAGAAGGCATCAAGCAAAAAGACCGTTGGAATGAAAATATGATTTTGCATTTAGCGGAATTGTTGGCAGATAGTATGGAAACGATTATCAACGCTGTCAGGGTTTTGAACCCTGACAGCGTTATTAGCCCCGAAAGTCTTTTTCAAGCATTACCTTTTGATAAAAACGATTTAGACCCACTTTTTGCACCTTTGGCAGATGCTGTTTTACAACGTTTGCACCAAAAAGAATTGTTGCCTACCAATGATTTTTTGACGAAAGTCGGTATCAAAAATGCGTATTTAGCAGAAAATAAAGCAACACAACAGTTAGATTTACAACAAGTTTTTGGCGAAAATGCCCATTGGATTTTTCCCGATGTCAGCCCGAATAGTAAGTTTTTTTATACGATAAAAAATTACCTTACGGCAAATCAAAATATCGTTACGTATGATTTTTTGCAACAGCATTTGTCGTCAATTGTTGCGCCCAACGTTGATGTAGAGCCGTTGCAATGCAACGGCTCTACTACGCCACCAACCGTTTTTAAAATCGTACCTATTTATGACACGCTTTCCGATGAGGAACGTTTGGCGTTGATGAAATCCGTTGAACCAAATGCAGATTATGCGACTTGGGAAGAAGTCGAAGATTACGATATTGAAGGTTTAGGGGAATTTTTAGAGACGTTGCAGTGCAACGTCTCTCCTATGGAAAAATCGCTTTTGCTTTGGAATTACCTTTTACAATCTTTTGATAATCAAACACTTAATAAAAATAACCTTTACGGAAAATATACTTTCGCTTGGCAAAACGAAGAACACGTATTTTTTGAACCTTTATTTTTAAAACGTTTGAAAAATACAGCTTGGTTGTATGACAATCAAGACGTTTTGTGTCCCACCACTACCCTATCGCTCGACAATTTGAATGAAAAATACGTTGTACATCAACCTTTGATAGATTATATTTTTCAACAAGAAGAAAAACAAATTGACCGTTTTGCGTACTTGACTGACGATGAAAAACAAGCCATTGAAATCGGAAAACGATTTTTAGAACAAGGTTTTTCCAACGAAGATTTATTAGAGTTGCGACGCATCAAACACCGTAGGAGTGACCCTATCGGTCGCCCTGAACCAACGGAAAAAGATAAAAAAAGAAAGGAACGAAAAGAACGTTCCAAAGAAACAAACGAAGAAAACGAGCAAATTTCAAGCGAAGCTTTACTGAAAAAACAGCAAGAACTTCGTAATGAATTGGAAGATGAATTAGCGGAAAAAATGGAGCAACTCCTTGAAATTGAGCAATTGAAACAAACAATTCAAGACAGCGAACGCTATTCTATGGCTTGGTTCAAGGCATTGTTGCGCCTCGAATACGTGTTGGCATTTGAGCGACAAGGCAAGGAACGCTCTATTCAAATTCATTTCGACCGCATCGAAAGAGAAGAGGGTACGGACAAGACTATTTTGCTCAAACGACCGTCACGACCGCTGCCCTTAGACATCGAAGAAGCCAATGATATTACGATTAAATTGCAGCTCGATAATGAAAGGCGAAATCTTGCCGTTGAGGTGGTCAGCATAGGGGCAAATGCTACGGGAGGTCAGATACTTCGTGCCAAATTAAAATCGCCCGAAGAAATTGCGGACATTGATTTTTCAAAAATTCGTGGTGCAACGCTCGATATGCAAAATACTATTTTTGTCTTAGAAGAATTGACAAAATCCTTCAATGAACTGCCTTTTGAAGATGACTACAATGTGGTAACGAATTTGCAAGACGATATTCGCTTTATTTTTGGCCCACCAGGAACGGGAAAAACCACTTATTTGGTACAAGAAGAAATTCGACCTGCTATGCTTTCTGACGACGAACTCAAAGTCTTAGTCCTCACGCCAACCAATAAAGCGGCTGATGTGTTGGTGCTAAAAACCATAAAAGCATTGGGCGAAGACAATGTGGATTGGCTTATTCGTTTTGGAACGACTGTCGAAATGGACATCGAAAATGCAGGTTTGTTGCGAGATAGCTCTTATAATGTAGAATATCGGGAGCATTTTTGCGCTGTCACGACCATTACTCGCTTCCCTTACGATGGTTTTAATAGCGGTGCTTGGGAATATAAATTCAAAAATATTGCTTGGGACGTGATTATTGTGGACGAGGCTTCGATGGTTGGCGTTGGCTATATGGCGTATTTGTTGATGGCGCAGCCACAAGCAAAATTTGTGATTGGCGGCGATCCTTTTCAGATAGAACCCGTGGTTTTGGCAGAAGATTGGAAGGGCGAAAACGTCTATTCGATGGTTCGTCTGGCTTCGTTTGACCCTGTTGTGCAGCGTGAAACCTTGTTTCCGCATCCATACAAAGTCTTGAATTTGACCACACAATATCGTAGTATCAACACGATTGGGCAGCTGTATAGTCATTTTGCGTATGAAGGCATTTTGAAGCATCATCGTTATCAGGAACATCAAAAAAAGTTGGTTTTGCCTGATTTACCTTTAAAAGACATCAATATTATCCGTTTCCCTGCACATAAAATGGAGATTTTGTACCGTCCGCAACTATTGAATAAAAGTCACTATCATTTGTATTCTGCCCTTTTGACGGTGGAACTAACACAATATATTGCAAAAAATTTGCATCAAAACCAGCCCGATGAAAAATTCAAAATCGGTATTATTTGTCCTTACAAAGCGCAATCTACACTCGTGGACAAAGTAATAGCGAGTTTGCATTTGAGTTTTAAAAACATTGACATTCAGACGGGAACAATCCATAGTTTTCAAGGCGATGAATGTAATATTGTCTTGTGTTTATTCAATCCGCCACCAAATATTAGCAAAAGCCCGAATGCTTTTTTGAATAAAATGAATATTTTAAACGTAGCGATTAGCCGCGCCAAAGACCATCTAATATTGTTGATGCCCGATGAGAGTACCGCTAACATAGAAAATTTGTATCAAATCAACCGTTTGCAAGGTATCATAAAATATTACTTGGCAGGCGTTTGTCGAACTTGGCAAAGTGCTGATATTGAGCAAATTGTCTTCAATCAAGATGACTATTTGTATGAAAACACCTTTGCTACGACACATCAAAGCGTGAATGTTTATACCAAACCTGAGAAAAAATATGAGATTAGGATTGAAGATACGGCGATTGATGTGCAGGTAAATAATGTATAGCCAATTTAATAATCAAGTATATTTTTGATTAAAAGAAAATTTCAGCTGAGTAAATTACAGCTTAATTGAGCTTTTAGGTCTATTTTTTCCCTTGTTAAGTATTCAGGCTAATTTAGCTTATGTTATTTTTTTAAGTCGATTGTTCAAAAAATAATAAATAACTTCTTTATAGTCAGTTATTTATCACTTTTTTCACAACGACAAAATAACATAAACCAAATTTTAACGCCTCCTTATAACTTTATAAAATCATGTTGGAGTTTTTTTAAAATGAGTAAAAAATTATTTGTGGGCAAAAGCGTAAATAAGCAAAAGCGTAAATGGGTAAATACCCATTTACGCTTTTTTTGAATTTTAGCCACTACCCTACTCTTTTTTTGATTTTGATTGCAAAATAAAAATTTACCCATTTACGCAAATGGGTATTTGGGCAAATGGGTATTTCGTGAGCTGTAATTTTAAATAATGGTTACAAGCGATTTTAAGTAATTATTTTAAATAAAGCCGTCGTTAATTGTTTTTACAAAAATAATTCATAAAAACCTTTTTCACGCCTATAAAAATTAATTTGTACTGAGTTTAAATGCTGTAATAATAATTAAAAACTATTATAGATAGATTTTTTTACCCATTTACGCACTTACCCATTAAAATACAATAATTTTAGCCGTTAAAATAATTTTAAGTTACGTGATGCTTTTCATAGATTTTCAAAATGGGTAAAATATTAAAAATATTTTTTGCCCAAAAGCCCATTTACTTGTTTACTCATTTGGGTAAATGGGTAAATTACATATCTTTCAAATCATTTTCCATAAGTGTAATGATGTAAGACATAAGTGTTTTTCCTTGCATGGTTGCACGAGTTTTTGCTTTTATATAAAGCGGAATAGACGCATTGACCGAGATGCGTTTGGTATCCGTCATATCTTCCAATGCAATTATTTTTTTCACTTCAACCACCGCTTCAATTGGAGAAGGGTAGGGTAGTGGCTCAATTATCGCAACAGGAGGAGCGATATTCACAGGTACAGACGTATGAATTTGTTGCGTGATGTTGTCAATTTCTTCTGGCGTAGGACGTTTTGTTCGAGATGCTACCAGTTCCGCAATTGATTTTTTTTCTATTTTTGCCATGTCATTATGTATTTTTTAGATGGTTAGGTTTTGCATAATTTCTTCGATTTCTTCACAAAGCTCAATGATTTCGTCTTTCGCTTTCTGGTCTTCCCATTCGTAAGCAGTCATGCCGTATTTGGAAGCCCGACGATGTGCAACTCTATCTCCAAGCGTTGCTTTTAGAGGTTTTACGCCAAAATCTGCAAATAAATCAAGTGCTTCTTTCACTTCTTTGTCTTCATTGCTTCGTCCGCCATATTTATTGAGTAAAACAAAAGCTGGAATATTTTCTCGGTGTACTTTTACATCTTCCAAACGATTTAGAAATCGCTCAAAAGATTTCAAATCGTCAATACTTGGCGTGATAGGAACTAACAAAATATCTGCTATTAAAATAGTCCGAGTTGCCACTTGATCTAACTGCGGTACACCGTCAATAATAATAACGTTGTAGCCATCTTTTTCATGCGTTTGTACGTCTTTTGGCAGTGTTTGTACCGTAGTCATGGGAAAAACGGGAATATGCTGAACATCATCGCCACGTCTTTCGAGCCAATCGCAAGTTGTACGTTGTTCCAAGTCCGTATCTACGATACATACTTTTGCACCTTTATCTGCAAAATACGTGGCAAGATTTCGAGAAATTGTCGATTTTCCAACACCGCCTTTTAAGTTTGTTACTGCAATTATCATTTTTTCTAATTGTTTAAAAAGTAAATATTAGCGCAAAGATAAAATAAATAATTATTTACCCAAATGATTAGATGGGTAAATTTCCAAATAATTATATGGTCATTTGGGTAAATGGGTAAAAATAAAATTTTACTTTGAAAAAAATAATCGTTTTTTAGCTTCGTGACATTTTTATTCTGATTAAATATATAAAAAGTATAAAATTTTTTGTAAAAAAAACTTAATGCCTAAATCCACTTTATAGTAAGTTTTTAAATTATATTTTTAAATAGTTTTTAAGTAGTTTTTAAGACCTCTGTAACTTGTTGTAAATCAATCAGTTATACAAAAGAAAAACTACAAGAATAGTACACTAAAACTACTAAAATAGTACTGTAAAACTACAAGAATAGTACTCAATGACTACAAGAATAGTACTGTAAAACTACAAGAATAGTACTAATGACTACAAAAATAGTACTAAAAACTACAAGAATAGTACTTAAAATAGCGAAAAATGATTAAAAACTACATCAATAGTACACTAAAACTACATCAATAGTACTTTTTTTTCTAAAATTATTGATTTTTTTAATGAAAAAATTAGGTATTTGTAAAAAAAATAATCAAATTTGTATCTTCATTTTGGTAAAAAATGAAATTCTACGCTATTTAATGAAAGAAAAAAAGAACATTACAAAAGAAACTATTGATAACCCGAATTTTGTGGTTGTCAATAATCCTATTGCGTCTGCAAAGTTTGTAAAAGAAAAAAACGACGAGTCGCTCGAAGTTCGTGCTGATAAGCCCGATAGAGCCGTTATTTCCTTGTATCAGTACAAACTGTTCTATGACGTATTATCTCGTGTCAAACACGTTGATATTGAGAATGGCGATGCTTGGGTGGAGCTGAATATCATGGATTTTGTGGATTCTATTGATGTGAAGCCTTACAAGCATCTTTACAAACACCTCAAAGAAGCAACTGGCGAAATGGTCACGACCTTGATGGAGATTGTCAATGAAGACGGTGACGAAATCCAATTTGGTGTTTTTTCAAAAGCGATACACCAAAAAGGCGACGGGCGAATAAAAATTAGGATTGATGAAGAATTGGTAAAATTGGCTTTGAAATTGAAAGAAAATCAATTTTTTTCTTTCCAAAAAGACAATATCTTACGTTTGAAAGGTTTAAATTCTATAAAATTATATATATTTTTAAAAAAATGGGTCAATAAAGGAAATGTAGAATTTGACCTTGACTTTTTCAAACGTCAAACAGGTTGCGACAAAAAAGCGTATGACCGTTTTTATAATCTTGAACAGCGAATTTTGAAGCCTTCTCAAATCGAAATCAATGATAAAAATGACATCAATTTTGAATATGAAGCTATCCGAGAAAATCCGAGAAATGCCAAAAGTCAAGTTGTCAAAATCAAATTTAAAATTTGGAAAACGGATAGTAGTAGGGTAGAGGAGCGCACACTTTTGTCAGAAAATACAGCAAAAAATTTAAAAACTACACAAAAACAACTCGAATTTGACAACGATTACGAACCTTCCGAAGCCGAAATCAACTCAATGACCCGATCTCGTTGTGTGGCATTTGATATGTTGTGTGCTTATGGAACTTATACTGGTATTGCTTACAAACAAATTATACCGACCATAAAAGGTAGTATTTTTGATGGTTTTGAAGATTATTTTGTAAAAAATGCTATCGCTTATTTTGAAAAAAACGCCATTCAAAAAACATCTAAAAAACTAAAAGCAAGTACTTTTGTAAAATGGTGGCTACATAACAAAGTGTTTCATCCTGATAGTTCCGCTTGGGCGCAAATCTGCGAAAAAGTTGTTGAGCAAAAAAAATTGCTCATGGATACCAATATTGATGCTTACGAAAATCGCCTTTTGGCAAAAGACATGAGTAATTTGGAGTTTCGGAAAATGTACATGGGAGATAAAAAGGATTAATTTCTCAATTGCCAATAAATTATTTAAAAATGGAAAGTAAAAATATAGTAAAAATTTTTGAAGAAAAGGAAGTACGTTCTGTTTGGGATGAAGCGCAAGAAAAATGGTATTTTTCAATTATTGATGTCATCGAAGTATTGACCAATCAACCAAACTATCAAGGCGCAAGAAATTATTGGAAAGTCTTAAAATTTCGCTTGTCAAAAGAAGGAAATGAAACGGTTACAAATTGTAACCGTTTGAAAATGACTGCCGAAGATGGCAAAATGCGTCAAACAGATGTTGTCGATACAGAACAACTTTTTCGTCTTATACAATCCATTCCAAGCCCCAAAGCAGAACCATTCAAACTTTGGTTGGCAAAAGTTGCTGCCGAGCGTATAGACGAAATGCAAGACCCAGAATTGTCCATTGACCGTGCGCTCAAACAATATACCGCTTTGGGTTATTCTGAAAATTGGATTAATCAACGACTAAAAAGCATCGAAGTCCGAAAAGAACTGACCGACGAGTGGAAAAGTAGAGGACTTCAAGAAGGGATACAATTCGCAACTTTGACTAACATTATTACCCAAGCGTGGTCTGACCGCACTACAAAAGAATACAAGGCACTAAAAGGATTAAAAAAAGAGAACCTACGAGATAACATGACCAATACAGAACTTATTTTGAATATGTTAGCGGAAGCCTCCACAAGAGATATTTCGCAAGCTGTGAACCCTGAAACATTTGAGGAAAACATGGTGGTTGCCCAACAAGGCGGCAATGTTGCAAAAGTTGCTCGACAAGAACTCGAAGCGAAAACTGGCAAATTGGTGGTAAGTGCATTAAACGCCAAAAGCGTTTTGGATTTTCAAAAAAATATTGACAAAACAAAAGAGTAAGTAGTAGATGCAGTAAATATATTTTTTTTACTCAGATGAAAAAATATTGGCAAGGTATTTTTAAACAGAACAAGTTCAATTCTGGCTGAACTATATTTTATAAAGGTGTAACACTTGAAAATGTTACACCTTTTTGTTGTTTATACAATTGAAAATCACGGCTAAAAATTAGAACCTAATTTTAGGTTTTCTGTCTTCTGGAATAGCTGAAATATTGGGCGGTACATCTTTTTTGATTGATTTCAATATTCTATAAGCTCGGTAGAATAATAAAAAAAACAGTTCCCGAATTTTGTTCTACATCTTTCTACATCTTTATTTTTCTTCAAAGAGAGGTTTTATTCCGATTTTAAACCGTTTTAAACGGAATAAAACGGTTTTATACCGTGCTGTTTTGCGATAAAAAAAAGTAAAATATTTATTCGTCAATTTCTGTTTTGAGAAATTTTATAAATAAGGAAGAAGTTTTCAACTTCTCTTTATTGATATAACTTTTATTTAAAGTACTGATAAACAATATTTTACAAATTCCACAAATTTTTCCGCTTTGCTCAAAATGTTAAATTATTGATTTTCCTGAAAAAAAGTATTACAAAATTTGTGTTTCATTTTTTTTTTTTTGTGTATATTTGCATAGAACAATATTTAAGCAAAGCTATGAAACTATCCCTCCTGGTTTCTATTGTGAATGACTAAACCATGAAATTCGTATTAATCATTCCTTGCACCTTACCTAAGTTTTGAAATAATTGAGAAAATTGGCATTGTAATCATAATGCCCAATAAATTTTTATTGCTTCTTCTATCGAGAAGATTTTAAAGTCGAGTACTCTTGTAGTGAATGAACTACATCGTACGTTGGTTTTGGATTTAGAATACATGTAATATCAATATTCTACTTGATTATTACAGCTCAAATTCTTCGTATTTTGTCTATTTTAGCAAAGTGCTAACGTATATTTAATTACTTTTTCAAGAAAATAAGATTTACCTTTTTTGTGGAGTATTTAATCGATAATAAAAATAAGATAAAAAAAATTTACGAATTTTTTACCTTTGTTACCGATACAATTATTTTTTTTAATTTCTAACCAGTTTATTATTTTTATGAAAAAAAAGCAAAGTACAATTTTTTTATTGCTATCGGTAGCAGTATTAAATGCCATCGCTCAAAACACACCAAGCCTCATCAAAGACATCAACACAGATGGTTTTTTTACAAAAGGAAGTCGTCCTGATTTGTACAACGATTTCTTTATGCCTATCAAAGGAGATAAGGTCTTTTTCTTTGCCAAAACCGATGGCGACCCTTACGAAGAACAGCCTTATGTCAGTGACGGTACTTCTGCGGGTACGATTTTATTGAACAAAGACATTTACACAGCTTTGACCAGATCACACACTTACGACCCTAAAAACGGGTTGGTGTATTTTGCTGCTCGAAAAGATGTTCAGATTTCGTCAAAGGCAGATACCGAACTTTGGGTTTCTGACGGTACTGTTGCAGGCACAAAAATGGTCAAAGACATAGAGCCTGGCGCTGAATCAAGCGAACCTCAAAACCTTACGGTTGCCAACGGATTGGTTTATTTTACTTGTGGTTATGGCTCTTCTGCAAAACGTGGTCTTTGGGTAAGCAATGGCACGGATGCGGGCACTATTCTTCTTTCTAACAAAATTCCGAACGGTATGGTCAGTTTTAAAGGAAAAATCTATCTTTCTATGCCAATATCTTCTTTTGACAATGAGCTTTGGGAAAGTGATGGTACTGTGGCGGGAACCAAAAAACTTTATCTTCCTCTTGGTGCTTCGCTAACTGGTATTTTGGCTACTAAAAACTTCTTTTATGTCCGAGAAGACACCAAATTTAAAATATTTGATATTGCCACAAAGAAAACAACAATTACTTTGGTAGATACTTACATCAATGGTTCTTTAAATTATGGTGGTCCTGTTTCGGTAGGAAATAAAGATTTTTTTGCAACCAGCCAAAATCAATTTTCCTCGCCTACTGCCAAAAATATACTCTATGTCACTGATGGTACAAGCACAGGAACAAAGCAAGTCAAGGAATTTCCAAAAGATTTGCAACAAAGTTACCTTTATGGTGCAGAGAAATTTGTTGCTTTCGGTGCGCCCGATGCCGCTGGACTAAAACAACTATGGTTGAGTGACGGCACTGCGGCAGGTACAACAATGGTAGAACTCAACAAAGGAACTGAAAGCGACCCGAGTAGTTTTTGCAGAGCTGGCAATCGTATTTATTTTGCTGCCAAATACAAAGACGCAACTGGAAAAGACCTTGGAAGAGAATTGATGATTACTGATGGCACAGTAGCTGGCACTAAGTTGGCTTTTGACGTTAATCTTACCGATGATGGCAAAGTAAGTGGCTTGACCTATATTTTACTAAAATCAAAACCGACTTTGTTTTTCTATGCTTCGCCTGCCGACGCTTCTATTGGAGAAGAGCCGCACAAGTTAGAAATCAGTTTGATTACTCCTGTAAAAGAGGTAGAGCAAAGTCCTTTTGCAGTTCGTGTTTTTCCAAATCCGACCAACGGAATGGTTAATATACAGGCAGAAGATTTAGCCAATATACAAGTGTATGACTTGCAAGGAAAATTGATTTTGAGCAAAAAGAATTGCAATGCCACAGAACAGTTACAGCTACCGAAAGGTGTGTTTTTACTTACTTTGACGAATAAAAACGCTCAAAACACTACCCGAAAAGTAGTCGTAGAGTAAAAAATACAAATACTTAACCTCAAAAAACTACTTTTTAACTTTTTTTCTCAACAACAAACAAAATTTCTTTGATATGAAAAGATTTATTTTATACTTATTATCGTTATTGTTAAACATTTCATACACATTCAGCCAAAGTACGATTTTAACAAATCAAGATATTTTAGGTATTTTTGATAAAGAAGCAAGGTTAAGGTGCGAAAAATTAGTAACAGAGGTTGAAAACCAAAAAAAGTGGCAAGTGTTACTTCTTGATTACTCAGAAAAAACTACACCACAATCTAAAATCGGAGCCAAAGAAATAATTAAAGCAAAACCTACACTTGTAATTGTATCAGTAAGTCCAGATAAATCGGAATTATTATTTGGAGAAGACATTAAAAGTAAAATACATCCGTATAAAAAATTGACGATAGAAACCGAAATGTCTAAATTTGCATCTTTTTCACAATTTGAAAAGGCTTTTGAATTTGCATTAAAAGGGCTTTTGACAATTGATGAGTCATTTACGGGTTACTGTGGCATTGAAGATAAAGATATAGTACCCTTTTTGAAAGAAAGAGAGTTTTTTAAACTCGAGAAATTTATCAAAATTGAAGAGAAACTTGGAAATAAGTCGAGTAATACAATTGACACAAGTTCATCGCAACGTAATGCTTCCGAAATTATAGATTATGCACAACGAACGATTTTAATTGATGGGAAAGGGATAAATTTAGAAGATATTTTAACACCTACTATTCCAATACTAATAAGTGCAGGTTATAAACCGATAATCAGGATACTTAACAATCAAAATTTATGTGATGAAAAATTTAAAGAATCAGAAAGTGAAATGCTTGCAGATGCGCCAAATTTAGGCTTACTTATTTACCTGAGAAAAGGCAGCACAGCAACAAGCCCCGATGAATTATGGATAAAAGCAAGCGGTGATTTTACTATGTTTGATTTTAATCAATTTTTAGGGCTTTCCAATTTGCCCAAGTTAAAAAGTGTTACTCAATTCATAGACGATTACAATATTATAGATAAAAGTATTGGTAAAGTTTATAATAATGTTGAAAATTTTGGCTGTGGTACGGGTGAAAATTTGGATTGGTGTGAATTTTCTGGAGAACACCCTAATATCATCGTTTCCAATAAATTTTCAAATAATTTTAATAAAGTTTTTGAAATTGCGGCAAATACAACGATTTTTAAGGAAATAGAAAGTAATTTAGATAATTATAAGGCTAATATTTTTTTATGTCCTATTGAGTGTAAAGATAAATATAATGACCCAATTATTGACAAAGAAGGACATTTGACAGGAGGCACGTTAGGGTCAACATCTTCTAACTTTACAAAATTTTCAGCATTTTATCTGACATCAAAAGAACAAGGGCAAACATCTGTATGGAAAATGTACAAAGAATGTTATACGGAGGTTGACAAATTGTTTAAGGAAAATAAAGGATATAGTGTTACTGTAATTGGACTTTCAAAAGAAGTGAATACGCCTACTGATGAATTCCTACAATTTCAGAAGCAGTATGAAAAAGGGCAAGGAACAGATAATACTTATTTGCAGAATTACTACTTAGATGCAAGCCATACAATAATACATGAATTAGAAGCGCATGCTTATAGAGAAATTAAAGGTATAGAAGAATCTGAAGAAAAAGATCATTTTTTTTATCAAAATATTAAA
>JANMGN010000477.1:0-2773 GCA_031374645.1 Chitinophagales bacterium
ATACATTCAAAATAAATATAAAACAGACTAAACTAATTTTAAAATACTTACTTACATTATTAAATAAAAGAATTGTTATACTTTTGCAATCTATATAGAAAATAAAAAAGATACTTATTATATGTTACAATCCATGACGGGTTTCGGAAGAGCCTCAAATACATTTAAAGAAAAAACTGTAATCGTTGAAATTCGCTCTTTGAATAGTAAGGTTTTTGACCTTCGTTTGAAAGTGCCTTCTAATTTTAAAGAAAATGAATTGGAATTGCGCCGCATTATTACAGAGCAAGTCGAGCGTGGAAAAGTTGATATTGTAGTGACCATACAGTCTTCTGGTGGCGACGACTCTACATTTGCACTCAATACTGCTTTATTCAAAAGATATTATACGGAACTTGCCGCTTTGTCAAGTAGCCTTGGTATGCCTCCTCAAAACGACATGATGCAAGCTATTTTGCGTTTGCCAAATGTAGTTATGAGCGATGAAGGAGAAATGAATGACGAAGAATGGAATGTGATTTTGAAAACAAGCAAAACTGCTATGAAACAATTTATCGCCTTTCGAGAACAAGAAGGTGTTTCGATGGAAAACGCTTTGAGCCAGCATGCGAATACTATTTTATCTCATCTTCATGCGGTAAAACCTTTTGAAGCTGTTCGTATTGATAAAGTTCGCCAACGGATGTACCAAAATTTGGAAGAATTTTTGGCAAAAGAAAACATTGATAAAAACCGTTATGAACAAGAAGTTCTTTTTTACTTAGAAAAAATAGACATAACAGAAGAAAAAGTCCGTTTAGAACAACATTGTAATTATTTTTCGGAAGAATTGGCAAAAGATAACTCCACAACAAAAGGGCGCACTTTGAATTTTATAAGTCAAGAAATGGGTAGAGAAATCAATACGCTCGGTGCGAAAGCCTACTCTTCTGAAATACAACGCTACGTGGTCGGAATGAAAGATGAATTGGAAAAAATAAAAGAGTTATTGGCTAATATTGCGTAAACTAAAATCGTAGATTATTACAGTTTCTTTAAGTAGTTGGGCTAAAATAATCATAATTTTTTTAAAGGGAAGTCGTTGTAAAATAACAACGTAACCTCCTTACAGTCAGTTATTTATGTTATTTTACAACGCCAAAAAAATTACCGATTATTTCTATACGCCTACTTACAAATGTAGTAAATTACTCTAAACTAAATCAGATGGCAAATTTTTTTAATTTAAGTGAAAAAAATAATATCGCACAACGTTTTATTGGGGAATTACGTGATGTAAATGTTCAAAATAACCGTATGCGTTTTCGCAGAAATTTAGAGCGAATAGGCGAAGTATTGGCTTACGAATTGAGTAAAACACTCGAATACAAAGCAAAAGCGGTAGAAACTCCGCTCGGCGAAGCTATTATTCATGAGCCTGCTCAAAAAATTGTCCTGGGCGCAATCCTACGTGCTGGGCTTCCTTTGCATCAAGGTTTTTTAAATTATTTTGATGATGCTGACAATGCTTTTATTGCTGCTTATCGCAAACATAAGCGTGACGGTTCGTTTGAAATAAATTTAGAATATATTTCTTGTCCAGATTTGACAGATACGACCTTGATTATGATTGACCCAATGTTAGCAACAGGGGCATCTATGAGCATCACTTTGCAGCAATTGGAAAAATACGGAAAACCAGCTTCTATTCATGTCGTTTCTGCCATTGGTAGTCGTGCAGGTTTAGAACATATCCAGAGAATATATCCCAATGCTAAGGTTTGGCTCGGCGCTTTAGATGAAGAATTAACTGCCAAATCGTACATTGTTCCTGGCTTAGGAGATGCTGGCGATTTGAGTTATGGGGACAAAATGCAAGCGTAAATTTTTCTACTAAAAAACAAAAAGCTATTTTTGTTTATTAGTACCCTTTATTTTGAATAATCGTGTTATTACTTGCGGTTATTTCACGTAAAGGTATAGGCAAATTTGATTTTACGTCTTTCCCCATCACTTCTTGTACTTGGTTGGTACGAGCCAAATCAAAATAACGATGCCCTTCCATATTAAGCTCCGCACGACGCTCATCCGCTACTGCTTGTGTAAAGTCAGCGTCTGAGATACTTGATGCAAAAATCGACATTCCACGACTTTTACGAAGTATATTCAAATAAGTCAAACCAGTTATTTTTTCGCTTGCCTCAGCAGCAATTAAGTATTGCTCTGCCAAACGAAGAATATACGCAGGATTATCTTTTGTTTGCTCGCCACGGTATTTTTCAGTTCGTCCGTCAGGTAAAATAGAAGCGTCAATATCTGTAAAATTCACAAAATTTGCTCTTACATCATCTGTTCTTTTTTTGAAAAAACTCCCTAAATCAGCACTTGTCAAAAAGAAAATTTCAGGACGGCTTGCGTCAGGGCGCACATACGTATATTGATTAAATGAGCTACGAGATTGGTTCGTAAACCCTAATTCAAAGATACTTTCTTTACTACTTTTTATTGTAAATATCTTGATGTAGTCAGCTGCTTCATATAAAGCATCAGCTCCTGCATCAGCAATTATTTTTTCAGAAATAGCAGCTGCATTCGCCTTATCTTGCTTATATAAATAAACACGAGCCAAAAGAGCATCTACCGAAGTAGCATTAACAAAAGTCTTTTTGCTGTCTGTTACCAATTCTTTTGCTTGTAAAAGGTCGTCAATAATAGCTTTGTAGGTATCAGCAACCGTACTACGAGCCACTATTTTATCAAAAGATTGCGGTCTTGTTACCACAGGAACTCCATA
>JANMGN010000493.1:0-4220 GCA_031374645.1 Chitinophagales bacterium
GGCCAAGTTGGTACAGTACAACCGCAGCTTCCTTGTGCGTTAGAGATAACTAACGGCTCGTCGCCTACATTTTTGAAAACAAACTTACGCAAAGGCTCAGAACCTTTTTCGATTTTGCCGTAATCAAATTCTGTTTTTTCAAATTGCGCTACTGCACCTTTTTGTCTTGCCGCAGCAGGAGTTGTTGTAGAAGATGGAGCTACTGTTGCTGCAGCTTTTACTACTTTTTCAGTTTTAGCTTTTTTTACTTTTGCAGCTTTTTGAGCTGATGCTACCGTAAATGACAATGCAAAAAGGGTAACTAACATTAATATTTTCTTCATTTTTTTAAATTTTAAAAGTTTTTTTAATAAATTTTGGGTTTTTTACTAAAAAAGCGATGTTTCTTTTGTAAAAAAACATCGCTTCTGATATATAGTCTAAATTATTTACCTTTTGGAGATAAAGAATTTGGATTTCCCGCAGGTACACCTAATGTTTCAGCTGGCGCAGCATTTACGTCGCCTTTGATGCTCAAAACACGTGTTGGGTTTGCTTCGTTGGTAGTCAAAGTAACTGACTTAGAAAATGGTCCTACACGTTGTGTGTCGTAACGTACGTCGATTGTAGCAGACTGACCTGGCATGATTGGCTCTTTTGGCCAAACTGGTACTGTACAACCGCAACTTCCTTGTGCGTTAGAGATAATTAACGGTTCGTCGCCTACATTTTTGAATGTAAACTTGCGTAAAGGATCAGAACCTTTTTCAATTTTACCATAATCCCATTCTGTTTTTGCAAATTGAGCTACTGCTCCTTTTTTCTGTGCTGACGCTACTGTAAATGCCAAAGCGATTACTGTAACTAATGTTAATAATTTTTTCATTGTAGATAGATAAAAATGTTTAGTTTAATAATTATTATATTTTTACGTTGAAAATTGAAGAAGTCACGAATTTAAGATTTCTTTAAGTTTTTGTTTTATTTCTTAAAAAAACTAAAATTGACTTCGTTTCAATTACAATACAAATATAAGTGTTTATTATGTTACTAAACAATTTTCAAAAAGTTAATCAATAGTTAAAGAATTATTTTTTTCATATTTGTTAAATTTTATGAAAGTAATAAATATTATAAGTCATTGATTATCAATTATTTATAAAAATTTAATTTTCATGAAATTGCGGTACTCGTATTTCATTTTGGTCAAAAGACTTTTTAATTTGCTCTTGCATGTAATAATATACATCCCAATAATACTCACTCAAACACCAAACTCGAACAATAAAATGAATTTGTCCTTTAACAACTTCATGCACCAACACATCTATTTGTTTGGGTTTTACAATCAGCGGACAAGTTTCCGCCACTTGTTGTATTATTTTTTTGACCGTATCAATATCCGTATTTGTAACTGTATATATGTTCAAATCTACACGTAGTTCGCCTTGTCCAGAAATATTCGTAATCGTCCCTTGCGTGATGATTCCGTTTGGAATAATGATGCGTTTGTTCGTCACTGTCCTCAAAACGGTATTGAAAACTTGTATTTCATCAATAGTACCTTCATTGTCTTGTATTTTTACCAAATCGCCAACTTTATAAGGACGAAAAAGTAAAATCATAACACCGCTTGCAAAATGCCCCAAACTACCCGAAAGTGCAGAACCAATCGCAAAAGCCAATGCTCCAAAAACAGCTATAAAAGAAGTTGTTTCGATATTAAATAAACTCGCAACTGTAATCAAGAGTAAAATTCTTAATCCAATTTTGAGCGAAGAAGCAAAAAACGGTCTTAATGATTCATCTAATTTACGGCGCAACATAGACGCATTTACCCAATCTGTTACTTTATTGATAGCCCAAAGCCCAATAAATAAAGTCGCCAGACCTTTTGCCAAAGTTGGCCCGTAATTTTGTATGCTAATTAATATATCGTTGATATTCATTTTAAAAATTTATTTGCTTAAAAAAGTTTACTCGCCTCACTTCTCAACGCTTCCAAAGCAGTATCGTTTGGAGCAGGATTTTGTGCCAAATAATTAAAAAGTGCGCTGATAAGTTCTTCGCTACTCGCATTTGGATCAAGTCCAGAAGCGCAAGTATTGATACTGACCACCATATTATCTTTTGCCAATTTGATAATTTGCCAAAGTTGGTCGCCAATGTATATTTGCTGGCTGATGTTGTGTTCGTATTCTTGCTGAATAGACATCATCATGGCATACATCAAACTTTGATTGGTAGATGAGCCAGTTCGCAAACGCATAATCAAGTTTGGGATAGAGATACGCTCCGCAAAAAGCGACAAACGCTCGTAAGCCTGCAAACGTTGTGGCAACGTTATTGTACGGCTTCCGTGTTGCAATTCCATGAGTTTCATGTGCGCTTGATGCTCAAAAAACGACTTAAACAAAAGATAAGTCGTCAAAAAAACCGTCAAAGCGGGAATTGTAAATTTTAAAATTTCTAACAAAAATTCCATAGTAGTTGTCTGAATAGTGATGTTTCTAAATTTATATTTAAGCGCAAAACTAAATAAAGTGTTTGATATTTTTATGAAAATTGAAAAAAACTTAATCGTGGTCGAAATTAATCCAATTTTTTTTCAAGTAGTTTTTTCAAATCGCATCGGCAGCACGTACACCAGACAAATACGCCCCATGTACAGTTCCCCTATATTCAAGGCTAGTGTGCTCTCCTGCGAAAAATAATTTTGAATCTACAGGTGTTGTAAATACTAAAAAATCGTTTGCGCTCGACCCTACATTTGCAAAACTATACGAGCCTTTTGAGAACTCTTCTTTACCCCAATTACTTACTAAAACCTTGGTCGGATTAGGTATTGAAGTGCCATATATTTTTTTCAAAACAGCCATAAAATCATTAGTAACTTGTGTAACAGATTGATTATCAATAATTTTTCCGTAATTTCCAAAACCAAAAGACATCAACATATTGGTATTAGGTAAAAATTTTTTGACATTCATGATATAAGAATACGCCCCTTTTTCTTTTGATGTGTAGCCTACGTATTGTACATTTTTATCCCAAAAACAAGTATTAAATAAAAAAGCAACTTTATTCACATTACCTACTTTTAGCTTTTTTATCGCATCAGAAATAGACGTAGGTAACGCAGGTAAAAATGAAACTTTATTTGTTTGTAAAACACCCAAAGGAAGCGTGCAAACTACATATTTCGCTTTTCTTTCGCCTTTATTTGTTTGCAAAACAACTTCATTTCCTTGATAATCAACACTTTGTACAATTGTGTTTTTTTCAATTGCCAAGCCTCTTGCTAAATAATTAGCTACTTCGTCATAGCCATTTGGGAAAAGAACATCATTTCCTGAAAAATTTTCATCGCTATCCCATTCCGTAGAAGAAAGTTCTGAAATGTCGCCACCTGTATCAAATTCCATATACGAACTAAGCTGATATTGCATTTTCAAATCACTAAGTAGCTGATTATCAATATCTTGTACTACGTTTTGAATAGACTTAGAACTGTCTGATTTTGACTTTATTTTTTTCAGAAGATTATTGTATTGAATAAAAGAATCGTCCATAACATTACTTTCAATTAGTTTCCCATTGTCGTCATATACAGCAAGGCTTTCATCGTCAGTAAAAAAAGTTGTAGCGTTTGCTGCCTTTGCGATAGGTACAATTGGATTAGCTCCATTAGAGCCATGAACCCAGCTTGCTCCCATATCTACTGCAAAACCGAGCGACCTATCTGTAAAAACACGTCCTCCTATCCTATCTCTTGCTTCAAGAATGGTAATATTATTAAATCCTCGTTCTGTAAGCCTTTTTGCTGTTGCAAGACCCGCCACTCCTGCACCAATAATAAGGATGGGTGATTTTGCCTTAGCCTCATCTTCCACAATTGATATGTCATCATTACAGGCACTGAGCCAAGTTGGGATATTTATCCCAATAGCAGCAGAAATAGTATTTTTTAAAAAAAGTTTTCTTGAGATTTTCATCTTACGTTTTTTTAAACAAAAAAACCGCCCGAAAATCGGAACGGTTTTTTTATTATTAATTCACTCAAATTTATTCTATTAACATCAAAACATCTCCTTTGTAAACCTCTTGGTAGCCATCTACAAACTCAACTTTGCAACTATAAGTATAAACGCCTGGCTGTACCAACTGTTTCCTAAACTGTCCATCCCATCCTTTGTCTTCCTGAAGTGCCTGGGCTGGTGTAAAGTCTGGTTCTTCGAAGA
>JANMGN010000122.1:0-3051 GCA_031374645.1 Chitinophagales bacterium
TTACACTTCTGCAAAGAAAAAAATCATTGAATTTGGCTGGGATATTCCAAACTACGATTACGTAGCTGATAATATCGTCGCAATGGAATATGCACCGTTTGACGGCGTGGTGTTCGATATGCGGATCCCTAAATTGAATGGTACGGTACGCCGTGCTTGGTCGGTCTGTAATCCTGATGAAGTAAAAGAAACAGATTTTGATTTTACAAAATTATCAAAAATCAAATCGAGCAAATTGTCGGATAATTTTATCCGTGTCTTTATGCAAGATGATTATGACCAAGTAAAATTCGGTTGGTTTGATGAAACCGTTTGGTTAAATATCAAAAAAACAACTCGTTTGCTTTCCAAAGCGGTCAAATTGTCCAATAGTCAAGGTGTCTTTTTAGATACCGAAGAATATGGTGGCGTGATTAATCCGTGGGAATACACGACTACGATTTATCCAAATTATACCGAAAAGCAAGTGTATGACAAGGTGCGTCAGCGTGGTCGTGAGTACATGACTGAGCTGCAAACCGAAGTTCCTAATATGAAATTAATGTACACTTTTGCTTACGATTTTATCGAAAATTGGGGTAATGGTTCTTATTATGCTCAAAAATATGCTTTATTGAAGCCTTTTTTAGATGGCATGTTGGAAGCGGCTGGTCCTCAGATTACCTTGATTGACGGCAATGAAGCAACGTACTTTACAGACAAAAACGAAGACCATACTTGGTGGTATGACCAAATCGAAAATCAATATTTGAAAGATAGAATTCCTTCAGAATTGATTACGAAATACAAAAAGCAATACCGCACAGGTTATGCTTCGGTGGTCAATCGTTATTTTGATATTCCTTACGGTCAAGCAGGTTATGATTTCGACTTTGGTTTTTCAATAGATGCGCAAAGAAAATGGACAGAACATTCTATTTATAATCGCTTGTTAAACACAGATGAATATGTTTGGACTTGGTCGCAAGGCGATGTGGATTGGTGGAAAAAAGCAACATTCAAAGGTAAAGACGATTATGCCAATGCCATTATTGCTGCCAAAGCAAAACTTAACGCAGGTCAGCGTTTGGGTTATACAATGGGTTATGCAGGCAACGAATTGAAAGCTGACGTTTCTATTTCTCCTGTGGTAGCTACTATGACTTTTCCTGCACATAATAGTATTGTGCCAGTTGGCGAAATTACTTTTAAAGTACAATACAACGACCCTGCAAAAAATAATTACCAGTATTTTTATATCAATAGTATTTCAAAAGGATATACATTGAGCGATACTGCAAAAATTACGTTGCCAGCAGGTATCTATACGGCTTACGTATTTGGCTACGACAAAGACAATAAAAGCTATCAGTCAAATCCTGTAACTTTTACGGTTGGAACGCCTACGGCAACTGACACACAAGCACCAACTGCACCAAGTAATGTTTTGGCAAACAACATTACGAGCAATAGTTTTGGCTTGACGTGGACAGCTTCAACGGATAATGTAGGTGTAAAAGAATATGAAGTTTTTATCAATAATGTTTCTTTTGGCAAAAGTGCAACACCGAATTTTACGGTTACAAATCGCACTGCATCAACGAGTTATGGTGTAACAATCAGAGCGATTGATGCGGCAGGAAATGTATCTTTGTCAAGTCCTGTGCTTAGTGTAACAACGAAGGCTACGACAGACACACAAGCGCCAACTGCACCAAGCAAGGTTTTGGCAAATAACATTACGAGCAATAGTTTTGGTTTGACATGGACAGCTTCAACGGATAATGTAAGCGTAAAAGAATATGAAATTTTAGTCAATAATGTTTCTTTTGGCAAAAGCCAAACACCAAATTTTACGGTTACAAATCGTACAGCATCAACGAGTTATGGTGTAACAATTAGAGCGATTGACGCAGCAGGAAATGTATCATTGGTAAGTCCTGTGCTTAGTGTAACGACGAAAGCGGCAACTGACACAAAAGCACCAAGCGCACCAAGTAATGTTTTGGCAAATAACATTACGAGCAATAGTTTTGGTTTGACATGGACAGCTTCAACGGATAATGTAAGCGTAAAAGAATATGAAGTTTTTATCAATAATATTTCTTTTGGTAAAAGTGCAACGACAAGTTTTTTAGTTATGAATCGCACTTCATCAACGACTTATGCAATTACTGTAAAAGCGATTGACGCAGCAGGAAATGTATCATTGGTAAGTCCTGCGCTTAGTGTAACGACGAAAGCTAATACAATCACAAGTGGCAAAATTATTGACTTTGTAAATCAGCCAGCAGGTTTTATTCCTTTGAATCCAAGTAAATACAGTAATGTTGATGATAAAAATACAGATGCTTATTTTACCAATTTTAATACGTATGATGGAGTAGTAAGTGATCAAATTTTTTTAGACAACTCTTCAACGGGTAATAATCGTATGGCACAAATCACCAATAATTACGCTATTTTTTCGTTTACACAAAAGGTAAAAATACCAAGTTTTTATGTTAGTACATTAGTGTCTGGTGCAAATACAGGTTGGAAAATAGAAGGTACATTGAACGGTATAACTCAGTTTACATTTGTGTACAATAATACTTTTCCAAATGCAAAATGGGGCGAAGTAACAGCTGGCGCAGGAAAAGAAGTAGATAAATTGATATTTACTAACGCTAAAGATTGTGGTATTGATGACATCAAAATTGAAAACTCGGTTGTTATTCTTGATACACAAGCGCCTACTACACCTAAAAACCTTTATGCAAATAATTTTACTAAAAATAGTTTTTTATTGAGTTGGGCAGCTTCAGCGGATAATATAGGTGTTGCAAAGTATGATATTTATCAAGATCTTAAACTAATCGCTACGGTATCAGGGACTACTTTTTTTCGTACCATAAATGGACTTACTCCCAACACTTCCTATTCTATGACAGTGAAAGCTATAGATGCAGTAGGAAATGTATCAAATCCTACGTTGCCACTATTGGTAAAGACCTTACCTGATGTCATAGAATAGGAAGTGTTGGGAGTAAGTCCATTTATGGTACGAAAAAAAGTAGTCCCTGATACCGT
>JANMGN010000558.1:0-1731 GCA_031374645.1 Chitinophagales bacterium
GTTAGACCTGCGCCGCCAAGACAGCAGCAGCAAAACAATAGAAATAACAATAATTCTAACCCTAATGCTCCAAAAGCAACTGGCGAAAAAAAGAATTGGCGACCTTTTAGCCATAGAAAAAATAAAAGTGCATCATAATTAAAAAAAATCTCGATTTTTCTTTGAAAGAAAAATCGAGATTTTTTTATCGCTTTGGTAAAACTTCAAAGGAATATTCTCGGCGTTGTTCCTTTACCTCTCCTGTCATAGGATTTTTCACAAGGGCTTTTGCCTGTATGGTTTTTTTGCCAGGCGTACTGTACGTTTTTGCAAAAGTAGCAATTCCACGATTAGGTTTAATTTCTTCATTATCAATATAATAAGTATGATATGGTTCACGAGATTTAGTACTATAATCGCAAAGTGCCATATCAACTTTGAAGGGTTCATCAACCCGTACCGTGCTACTGTAAGGAAATAAATTAATGCGAAACTCATCATATATTACCATACCACACGTATATTTGCTAAAAAAATGATTTACCATCAAATGTTCTAATTGCCTGATTTCTATAATTTGTTGCTTAATTTTTACAATTGCTAAGTGAGTAGGTAAAGTATTAAAATCTTCTTTTGCAAAGTCATGACGCTTATATTCTTTGAATAATAAATCTTTATCTTTTACATCACTAATTTTAGAAAAAATACTATCAACTGCCGCATCTATTGTATTTTGTAAAGAAGCAATTTTTCCTTCCTTAAAATACAGCCGAGTAAGAATAGCTGTTTTTTGTAAAATTTCAGGCTTTTTTTCAATATTTTGCTCAAAATGAACAACTAAGCTATCAAGCTCTAATACTAATTTATCACAATTAAAAGAAATATCTCTAAAATCTTGGTTTGCTTTTACACCGATAGGATTTCTATAAGCATCAGTATATCGATAAAAATCTCTTGCATTTTTTGAAGTGAATTTTTTTTCAATTTCCACTTGTGAATTTAGAGTTGAAATTATATACTTGTACTCTTCTATTTTTACATTCGTAAAATAGACATAAAGACCGAGTAATGCTATTACACTACCATAAAACAGGTGCAAAAAACGTGGACTTGTTGTTAGTTTTTTCATAAAGCAAAAACGAAAAAGCGGATTTGATATTATTTGGGACTGGTATTTAACATTTTTGAGCTATAAAATAAAAAATCTCGATTTTTCTACAAAAGAAAAATCGAGATTTTCAAAACAAACTAAGATTTAAGCAGAAAAAGAAGTTCCGCAGCCACAAGTTTCTTTTGCATTCGGATTATTGAAAACGAAGCCACGATTGTTAAGTCCTTCGACCCAATCCACTTCCATACCGAGCAAATAAATAGCGTGTGCTTTTTGCATCATTACTTTTATACCTTTTATATCAAAATTGTCATCGCCATCTTTTGCTTCATCGAAGCCCAATACGTAGGTAAAACCAGAGCAACCTCCGCCTTTTACGCCCAAACGCAAACCATAATTGTTCGGAATACTTTGCTCTTCTTTGATGCGATTGAGTTCTCGAACTGTTGCATCTGTCAAATTAACTTGTGAAATCGCTGTTGCTGTCATATATGATGAATATTTTAAAGAAACTTTTTGCAAAAATACATCTTATCTTGAAACTCTGCAAATAAGATATTACTTTTTGACGTATTAACGACAATTTTATTTTTCAGAATTATCTACTAATTGGAAATAAATAGGCGTATAGAAATAATCGG
>JANMGN010000565.1:0-6445 GCA_031374645.1 Chitinophagales bacterium
ATTTGCCCTAATATTGCACTTGTGACGGTATGTATTACTTTCATATTTTGCGATAAATTTGTTAGTTTGATTGTGGTAATCCAAACATACAACTTTTATCGCTTTTTTTTTATTTTTCTATTTTTTAACGGACTATTGTAACAAGAGAATTGGTAAAAAACAGTATCGAAGTATATCCTATAAAAGACTTTGGTGCAATTGAGATTGGGTTACACCAATTTCATAATAACGAAAAACCCGTTGGAACGCCTTCAAAAGTTGGTCGATTTATGGTTATTTGGGAAAATAAAAGTAACGATTGGAAAATAAAACGAGTAGTTAGTTTACATTAGGATTTTCTCAAAATATAAATTAAAAAATGCTAAAAATCGCTTTTTCGCCTATATATCGTTTACAATTACCTGAGGGACATCGTTTTCCGATGGAAAAATACGAGCTTTTGCCTGAGCAATTGCTCTATGAAGGAACTATAAAGGAGGAGAATTTTTTTGAGCCACAGCCCATTTCTGAGGATTTAATTTTACGTACACACGAAAAAGAATACTGGGAAAAGCTAAAATACCTGACACTTTCGCCGAAAGAAATACGTGCTATTGGTTTTCCTATCAATGAACATTTTGTAAAACGTACCATAACTATCGCAAACGGAACTTTGCAAGCGGCGCTTTTTGCGCAAAAATATTGCGTAGCAATGAATGCCGCAGGAGGAACACATCATTCTTTTACGTACAAAGGCGAAGGTTTTTGTCTTCTAAATGACCAAGCGATAGCTTCTAATTATTTGTTAGACAATGGTTTAGCAAAAAAAATACTCATTGTAGATTTAGATGTTCATCAAGGAGATGGTACGGCTCAAATTTTTCAAAATGAAAATCGTGTTTTTACGTTTAGTATGCACGGAGAAAAAAATTATCCGAATCGAAAGGAAAAATCTGACCTTGATATTGGGCTTCCTGATGGTTGCGATGACAACTTATACCTCACAACACTCAAAAATACGCTGCCTCGTTTGTTAGATGAAGTACAGCCTGATTATTTGTTTTTTCAGTCAGGTGTTGATATTTTGGCAACAGATAAATTGGGGCGACTGAGTGTCAGTCCCGAAGGTTGCAAGGAGCGAGATAGATATGTGCTACAAACCTGTAAAGACAACAAATTGCCTGTAATTTGTAGTATGGGAGGTGGCTATTCTGAGCGTATCGCTGACATTGTGAACGCTCACGCAAACACGTATCGTGTAGCGCAAGAGATTTATTTTTAAATAAATAGCAGCTAACCAAAAAACGAAACGTATTTTTTCATATATATAAGCTATTCATTCATAGCACCTAACAATTATTTATATGTGGCTTTAAATATTAAAAACAAAATTAAACATTAAAAATTTGTATTTTTTAAGTAAAAAAAACTAATTTAGCCCGATTTTTGAAACTATCTGTATAGGTTATCTATCAACTTACACATTTGTACACCTCTAACACAAAAAGCAGTGTACTACAAAACGAATTTTTTTTTAACGAAATCACAATTTTTAGACTAATGGCAGAAAATAACAAAAAAACGCTCGATGATGGCTTATTACAAAAAAGTAATGTCGTAAAAAGCGACAAAATGCCTTCCGCAATTCCTTATATTATTGGTAATGAAGCGGCAGAGCGTTTCAATTACTACGGACTACGTGCTATTTTAGTAACCTTCATGGTAGCGCAGTTTTATAACCCGATGCACAGCGAAGATCCAGCACTTGTGCAAGCAGCAGAAGCAACAGCTAATGCCAAAACACACGATTTTGTAGCTATGAGTTACTTATTGCCGCTGTTTGGTGGTATGGCTGCGGACTGGTTTTGGGGCAAATACAAAACTATTCTTTACCTTTCGATAGTGTATGCAATTGGAAATCTAATGTTGGCACTTTCTGTGAATAACGAAACTATTTTTACTTCTGCACTCATGCTGATTGCCTTAGGCGCTGGTGGTATAAAACCTTGTGTTTCTGCAAATGTTGGCGACCAGTTTGGCGAGCATAATCAGCACTTGATGTCAAAAGCATTTTCTTACTTTTATGCCGCTATCAATGGTGGTTCTTTGTTATCGATTTTGATGATTCCGTACTTAAAAGCGCATTATGGCCCACAAGTGGCTTTTGGTGTTCCTGCGATTGCGATGATTATTGCGACTATATTCTTTTACGCTGGTCGTGATAAATATGTAAAAGTTCCGCCAAAAGGCGATAACAATAAATATGTTATTTTTGCAACAGCTTTTATCTCATTGATAGTGAGTTATTTAGTTTTTGATAAATTTGGTAAAGATATTTTTGGAGCAAATTATCAAGGCGGAACAGGCCCCATTTTAGGTGCTTGGGGTCTTATGATTTTAGTAGTTGCCTTGATTTTTCAAAAACAATGGTTCGCAGCACCAGGTAATTTTATTGGTATCAATCTTTATGCTTTAACAAATGGCGGTTTTGAAAATGCTGCAAAAAAATATGGTACAAGCACTATCGAAGGTATTCGTTCTGTTTGGCGTGTATTTTCAGTATTTGCATTTGTCCCTATTTTCTGGGCATTATGGGATCAAAGTCAGTCGGAGTGGGTTGTACAAGCTGGAAAAATGGACTTACATTGGTTTGGTATTGACTGGCAAGCAGAACAAATTTCGTTTGTAAATGCTGGTTTTATCTTAGCATTTATTCCGTTATTTAACTTCATAGTATTTCCAATGATAGAAAAAATGGGCGTAAAGATAACACCTTTACGCAAGTTAGGTGCTGGTTTTGTATTAACAGCACTGTCATTTGTAATGATTGCACTGATTCAAACACAAATTGACGGCATTGAGGCGCAGTGCGCAGCAGGTGGCACATTGTATAAAGATTTGGCAGCGAATATGAAACCGAATATCAGCCTACAAATTTATGCTTTCATTATTTTGACAGCGGGCGAAGTATTGGTTTCTATTACTTGCTTGGAATACGCTTACACACAAGCACCTCCTTCTATGAAATCTACCATTATGGCAAGTTATTTATTGACGGTAACCATAGGTAATGTATTGGTTTCTGTTATCCAAAATAACATCAAAGGTGGTGGTTTCTTTGCACAGTTTCACGGTGCGGGTTTCTTTTGGTTGTTCACAGGTATTTGCGTAGCTAATGCTGTTGTATTTATGTGTGTTTCACCATTTATAAAAGAAAAAAGCTATGTTGGTGTTGGTGTAGAGTAATCAGAAATTAAATATAATCTAAAAAAAGCTGAATTTTCCAGAAGAAAGTTCAGCTTTTTTTTGTGTTTAAAATGAAGTTTTAAAAATATTTACTAAATATTTGTTGGTTAAGAGAAAACGATGTACTTTAGTATTTATAAAATAAACCACTAATTTTTAGTCTATTATGTCACAACGTATTTACCTTTTATTCTTAATATTTTTTATTTTTTCTAAAAACGCAAATGCTCAACTTGCACACGAACTCCTACAACAAGGCGACGCTTTTTATAAAGAAAAAAACTACCAAGAAGCGCAACGAGTATATCAAAAAGCAAAAGAGCAGAACTATAATAAAGCCAATCAGAGTGCTTACAACTTAGGAAATACGTATTATCAACAAGGCGATTTTGATAAAGCTGGTAAAGAATTTTCCGAATCTTCGCCTTATCTCACTACGTCTGAACAACAGTCACGAGGTTTTTATAATGAAGGAAATACTTTTTTTCAACAAAAAAAATACAAGGAGAGCATAGAAGCGTACAAAAAATCATTGCGCCTCAATCCTGATGATATTGCTACGAAAAAAAATATGGCTTTGGCGAAAAAACAACTTCAACAAGAACAACAACAAGAACAGCAAAATAAAAAAGAAGATAAAAAAGAGAATCAACCGCAAAATCAACCGCAACAAAAACAACAAAACAGTGGAAATCCACAAGAAAAAGAAAAACAACAGAATGAGCCGAAGAAAGAACAGGAACAACAAAAAGAACAACAAAAAAAGCAGCTTCTCAAAATAATTACAGAAGAAGAGCGCAAAGTACACCAAAGATTAAACCAACAAAAAAAGCAGCCTTCTACCAAAAGTAGCGGCAAGGATTGGTAAATACATGCTCATTTCTTCTTAGTTATTTTCACTTCCACACGTCGATTTTTCTGGCGCTGTTCTTCGTTCTTAGGCGTTAAGAAAATGGGCTGTGTACCACCTAATCCTTCCACTTGAATACGCTCACTTTTTATTTTTTGAACAACTAAAAAATCTTTGACTGCTTCGGCTCTGCGTTCCGAAAGCGCATGTAAATCCCCTGCTTTTCCTGTAATATCTGTATGTCCTTGTATCGTGATATTCAAATCTTTATTTTCCTTTAAAATATCAGCTAAATTTTCCAATTCGGGGAAAGATTTTTCTAAAATAATAGATTCTGATTGTTTAAAATAAAGATTATTTAGCGTGATTTTACTTTCTTCTTCGATAGAATCTAAAACCAAATCTAAATAAAAACCACCAGGAAAACCTTTGTACTTCTCTACTTTTACGGTAGTCGGATGTCCAATATAGCCACTTTTTTGCGCCATAATTTTATACTCCTCGCCTTTTGGGATAGTAATTGAAAATTCTCCATTTTTTGAAAAATCAATGTTTTGGTAGTATTTTTCTTTCACATCTCCAAAAAGAATATCCGCTTCTACGGGCTTATTGGTTTTGGCATTCATTATTTTCCCCTTGATAGTTACCGTCAGAGGAACAGGCGGCGCAGTCTGTACACGATAAATATCGCTCGAACCTTCCCTTTTTGAAGTAAAATAAAACTGTCCTGTGGCAGCATTGAACTGAGGCTGACTATCATCAAATTTGGAATTTATGGGGTAAACAAATTGACGAACTTCTGACCAATTTGTCCAAGAAGAATCCAATCTTTCCACATAATAAATATCCATTCCGCCAAGCGAACCTGTCCGATTTGAGGCAAAATAAATTCGTTTCATATCATTAGAAAGCTGCGGTGTAGTTTCTCGAAATTTGGTATTTACTCCTTTTCCAAGGTTGCGTGGAGCAGTCCAAGTAGAATCAGAATCTTTGAAAGAAACATACAAATCGGTGTCGCCTTGCGAATCCAATCTACTCAAAGAAAGCAGTATCGTTTCGCCGTCGCTTCCCATAGAAAGGCTTGTACCAGACTGATACGTATAATAATTTTTTATCATCAATGGCTGAGGAAATGACCACGACGAATCACTAATTTGTTTAATAATCGAAAAACCAATATCCATACCTCCGTCAGGTATAAATTGATTGATGACAATAAAAGTTCGCAAATCGGGTGCCATAGAACTGATGCTATTCGGCAAAGCATTATTGATAGGTGCGCTCGGGTGTACTACTTTATCAAATTCTCCGTTGACGGAATTGGCGATCCAAACATCTTGATTGTACGAAGAACGGACGGGGTCTAAAACAAATGTTTCAGCAATTTTTGAGTAAACATCACGGAGTGTTTTATTGTATTCCTCAGGCGACATGACTTTATGTTGATCTTCGCCCCACATCGTGAGCGATTTATCAAAATCAGGATGCCCAACACGTGTAAAGTAAATTACTTTACCGTCCCAGTCTATAATTGGTGTGATTTCGTCAGAGGAAGTATTTATTTCAGCACCTAATTTCTCAATCGTGTAGCCTTGTCCAAAAGTAATATTGCTCGTAATCAATAATAATAAAAATAGGGTAAGGCGTAGTAAATACATTTATTGTCGTTTTAAAGAGTAGCTATTTTATTTATTTTTAATTATAAACAATTGGTTTTTAATTGTTTACAAAGATGAATAATATATTTACGAAAAAAAACGATATTTGTTTGCGTTTCAAACAAGTTTAAATGTTAAATTATAAATTAGAAGGTAACAGCAACTCAATATTAGTAGCCCGCAAACCAAATCTGCGACCGATGTATTCGTTTGTAACAAAAACGCCTTGATTTCTAAGTAGAAATCAAGGCGTTTTTTAGTGTAGAATGATTATTTTTTTTGTTATAAGATGCTGATTATCAGTAATTTGATAGAAATATAAGCCTGAAACGAAGTATGAAACATCTATTTGTTCATTTGCATTTAACTTTTGTTTAGGTAAAACTATTTTTCCTTGTAAGTCATAAAAGGTTATAAATAAATCATTTGCAAAATGAGCTATATCATAACGAAACGTAATTTTATCGCTTGTTGGGTTAGGCGTTGCACTGATGTTTTCGAGAAAAATATCAGTGGTAGCTGAAGCCGCTTTTATAGTCAAAGTAGTAGAAAATAAACAGCCGTTTGCGTCCGAAATAGTTACTTTATAATCGCCTGCGGCAAGATTTTTTATAGTTTTTGTGGTGTCGCCATTGCTCCAAATATACTTAAACGGCGCTTTTCCATTCGTAACATTTGTGACTGTGATGCTTCCATTTTTTGCATTTGTACC
>JANMGN010000624.1:0-5749 GCA_031374645.1 Chitinophagales bacterium
TCTATCAAGCAAAAGTTCATTGACATATTGCGTTTTAATATCTTGAATAGAAAAAGTGGTTCTTTGCTCTTTTTCAATGCTGTACCAATGTGCAGCTTTTGCCACATTGAGTGCGGTTAAAGATGCGTTGTAATGAAAATCGGTTCATCCATGATTTTGGCGGAAAGCGTTATATTTGCGCCAAAACAGGTATATGATATTTGATTTAGTTACGATAGAACTTTTACTTAATCTACCCTTTTTAAAAGTAGAAAAAGTGGACTTAGAAAAACAAACCTTACACATTTATTGCCATAGCATTTTGGAAGAAAGTATCTGCACAAAATGTTTGAAAAAAATAAATGATGTAAAGAAAATTACGATTAGAGAAGTACGGGATTTATCCATTACAGGTAAAACGGTCATACTTCATTTACGTAGTCGTCAATTTTATTGCGCTGATTGTAATAGTTACAATCAAGAACAATTTATGTTTGTAAAAGCCTCGCATACGATGACGGAACGTTATGAGGCTTGGGTGTATATGTGCTGTAAAAATTCTACTATTGAACGTGTTAGCGTTCAAGAAAATATCGTATGGGATTGCGTTCAAAAAATCTTTACAACTCAGGCTAAATTAGAAACCGCTTTTTTACAAAAATATCAACCCAAACGTATAGGTATTGATGAGTTTGCGATAAAAAAGGGGCATAAAAATTTTGCAACGGTCATCGTGGACTTAGATAAAGGCCATGTCTTAGATGTCCTCGATTTTCGTACAAAAGACGAACTTATTGCCTATTTTAAAGCAAAAGGTACTGATTATTGCCATGCTATTGAAGTATTCAGCTGCGACCTTTGGGACGGTTTTATTAGCACTGCAAAAGCTGTTTTTCCTAATGCAGATATAGTAGCTGACCGCTTCCATTTTTTCAAATTACTCCATGAAGTTTTGGACAAAGAACGCAAAAAATTACGTCGTGAATTTAAAAATGAAGAAGACTTTAAAGCAATAAAATGGTTGCTATTCAAGGCTTGGGAACGGCTCAATGAACAACAACGTAAAATATTATTGAAGACATTTAGAAAATCTACTATTTTACGCCAACTTTACTTTTCCAAAAATGAACTTCGCAACATTTTTGAAAGCCATATTTCAAAACAAGACGCTCAAATACTCATAGCTAAATGGGTAGAAACTGTCAAAGAGCTTAAACATAATGTTTTAAATGCGTTTTTAAAAACACTAGAAAGACACAATGATATTATATTAAATTTTTTTACTCACAGAGTTTCTAATGGTATTGTTGAGGGCATCAACAATGCTATAAAAGCTCTAAAACGAAATGGTTTTGGTTACAGAAATTTTGATAATTTCAAACTTAGAATTATCGCTAACTTTTGTTAAGCCACCAGAATCATGGATGAACCGAAAGTTTGAATTTAGTGGTTAATGAAGGCAAAATTATAGACGCCAGCTTTGTAGAAGTTCCCCGACAACGTAATTCTAAAGAAAAAAACGAACAGATAAAAGAAGGCAAAATCCCTGAAAGTTTTAAGGATAATCCTAATAAATTAGCCCCAAAAGATACAGATGCTCGTTGGACTAAAAAAGGCAATGTCAATTATTTTGGTTATAAAAACCATGTAAAAGTGGATGCAAAGAGTAAAATTATTACAAAATATCAAGTTACAGATGCCAGTGTACACGATTCGCAAGTGCTTGATTATCTGTTAGATAGCAACGATGAAGGCCAAAATTTCTATGCTGATAGCGCCTACACGGGCGAAAATCAAGATACCGTCATCGAAACAAAAAAAGTAATTAATCAAGTATGTCAAAGAGCATATAAAAATACACCTTTGACAGAAGACCAGAAATTAAGTAACACACAAAAATCAAGAACTCGTTCTCGGGTTGAGCATATTTTTGGGTTCATGGAAATGAGTATGAACGGAATGTACCTCTATCAAAGAACAATCAAGCGTATCAATGCGGCAATTGGTTTAATGAATTTGACCTATAATATGTTCAGAAAAGTTCAACTCATTCAACCTTCGATGGCGTAGCTGTATCCATTTTGAAATAAAATAAAAACAAAGCATTGATTATCAGATATTTACAAATAAATTATTTTAAAAATAAAACTTTAAAGTAAAATGAAATACATATCCTCTTTAATTTGATTTTTAAAATTTATTTTTAATAAATTTTAAAAATCAAAATAAAGAGTTTTTAGAGATACCCTTATACCTTATTTTTTAATCGTTACTTAGCAATAGATTTTCTATAATAAGATTTTTTTTAATATATTTATGACCCAAAAGCGAATATATTATTTTTTTTCTCTAAATTAGCGGCTAAATTCTTTTTAAAAAATAATATTACATTTTTATCATCATATAACATGGCAATTACAAGATTATTTGATTTTTTGCAGCATCAGTTGTCAAATTATCCACAAGACAAAGCATTTTCTTATCGACACGAAGGAAAAGATATTTCTTACAGCACAGCGCAGTTTGCTGATTTAGTCAATAAAGTGAGCCGAGGTTTGCTCAAATTAGGCTTACAAAAAGACGATACGGTTGGGTTGGTTTCGGTAAAAAATCGACCAGAATGGTGCGTAATGGATGCTGCAATGCAGCAAATAGGTGTGATAAGCGTTCCCGTTTACCCTACGATTAGCCCAAGAGAATACGAGTATATTTTCAATGATTCGCAAATAAAATACTGTTTTATTGGCGAGAATGAAGTGTATGTAAAAGTAAAAAATGCACAAGCAAATGTAGCTTCGCTCAAAGAACTATATACCTTTGATGTGATAGAAGGAGCAAAAAACTGGGAGAGCATTTTTGATGAAACGCTGGCTATTAGCAATTTAGACATTATAAAAAATAGCATAAATCCAACAGATTTAGTAACCATTATCTATACTTCGGGTACGACTGGCGAACCCAAAGGCGTAATGCTTTCGCATGAAAATATAGTGAGCAACGTACTTGCTATTCGTCCGAATTTACCTATAAAAGACAGCGATACGACCTTGAGCTTTTTGCCTTTGTGTCATATTTTCGAGCGTGTTTGTTATCATGCCTATATATATGTAGGTGCGCAAGTGACTTTTACTGGTACGGATAATTTGGGCGGCGATGAAGGCGATTTGAAGCGTGTAAAACCAATGTTTTTCACGACTGTTCCTCGTTTATTAGAAAAAATCTACGAAAAACTATACAACAAAGGGCTAACGCTCACTGGCGCAAAAAAAGGTATTTTCTTTTGGGCATTGAAATTGACAGATGATTTTGAGTACGATAAAAAATACACTGGCTTGAGAGCTATTCAGCACAAAATTGCGGATAAACTCATTTATAGCAAGTGGCGAGAGGCTTTGGGCGGAAATGTTAGAGGTATAGTGACAGGAGCTTCGGCTTGTCCTGTGAAGATTTTGCGTACATTTTCCTGTGCTGGTATTCCTGTTCGAGAAGGTTATGGACTGACAGAAGCATCGCCAGGTATTGCGATTAGTCTTTTTGAAAAAGGCGGTGCGATGTTGGGCGCAATTGGTCCAGCTGTGCCAGGTGTAGAAATTTATATTGATAGTAGTGATGGCGATTATCGTGAAGGCGAAGGCGAAGTTTTGTCGCATGGTCAAAATACAATGATGGGTTACTATAAAAAACAAGACAAAACAGACGAAGTTATTGCCTATATTGACGGTAAAAAATACCTCCGCACGGGCGACGTTGGGAAACTCGTCACGGCAGCAAACGGTATGCAATTTTTGAAAATTACTGACCGTAAAAAAGAATTGATGAAAACTTCGGGCGGAAAATATGTTGCACCTGCACCAATAGAAAGCCGCTTAAAAGAAAGCTATTTGATAGAACAAGTGATGATTGTTGGCGAAAACCAAAAATTTGTTTCGGCACTTATCGTTCCTGCCGAGGAGGCTCTTTGTGATTGGTGTAGCAAAAACGATGTTGCTTGGACAAGCCTTCATGAAGCTGTAAAAACAGACAAAGTACAAGCGAAATTTCAAGAAGTGATAACACGTTACAATCCAGAATTTAGCCACGTAGAGCAAATTAAGAAATTTATCTTACTTGATTCTACTTGGGAAGCGATAAAAGCGGACGGTTCTGTTGCATAATTGACACCAACTTTGAAACTAAAACGTCGTGTTATTTTGGAAAAATTTAATGATAAAATTCAAGAAATTTACGAAGGATAAAAAATGATTTTTCTAAAAAACGCAACTGTACAGGATATTCCAACGATACAGCGTTTGGCGCAAAAAATATGGGAGGAGCATTACGTTCCTTTTATTGGGAAGGCGCAAATCGATTATATGTTGGAACGTTTTTACAACAAAGACTATCTTGCTACGCAAATGTCCGAAAGTCAAGATTTTTACTTGCTTGAAAATGAAGGACTTGTAGCTGGTTTTTTGAGTTTGACAATAAAAAGTGAAGATGAATTTTTTATCCATAAATTTTACATTGATGCTCGTGGAAAAGGCGTAGGAAAAAAAGTATTTGAAACACTTTTAGAGATTTTTCCAAAAACAAAAACTATTCGTTTGAATGTAAATAAACATAATTTTAAAGCAATTAATTTTTACTTTAAAATTGGTTTTCAAATAGAAAATACAGCCGTTTTTGAGATAGGAAACGGCTACGTAATGGATGATTTTATGATGGTTTGGAAAAGTTGATTGTAGTTAGAGCATTTTTTTTTAATAAAAAAAGTGGTTGCCTCATTTCCTTTTGAGGTAGCCACTTTTTTCTTTACTTCGCATTTTTTTTATTTTTAAAATAAAACTTAAAACCCGTAGATAAAATGTTTCCAGAACCTTTTGTTTCAGTACTGCCTTTCGGCTGAGGAATACCACTTATAGTGTATTCCGAATCCATGACATACAGCCTTCTAAATCCAAAATTGTAACCCCTATGTAGATTCCATGTAATTCGTTTGAATAATCGTATATTCAAATCTAAGTAGGGTTCTATGTTCAGTTGTGTTCTTTCATAAGCAGTTGTTGAAGATATAGATTCTACTGGCATATCCTGATAGCCAGTAACACCGCTTGATTTAGAATAGGGGGAAGGCCATGTTAATCTTGGTATGCACAAATGCAAATAAGAACCCAATCGTAAATCTAACCTTTTCCAGTGTAAAAAACTGTAATTTAGACCATAAGAAAGGTTGTGCGTTACCATATATGCAGTACCCCATCCAGCAAAGGGTTTTTCTACGTTGGTATAAATTCCCACATGATGAAAAAAATAGCCCAATTGTTGCTCTATTTTATTGCTTTTTTTTCCAACCAATAATCCTAAATGCATTCCATCATAATCTAACGATGAATGATAGCGTGTTTTAGCAAAATTAGGTGGATTACCAATAGTTCTGCTAACTTCTTCAAAAAAACCAAACTGCGGCTGTATATAGTACTGGGCGAAGATGCTGTTAGTAAAATAAGAGCATGCAATAAGGATAAATATTTTTTTATATAGCATTTGTGAAGATGATTTAATGTTAATTTAGGAAAATTATTTAATTTTTTAAACAAAGGCAATAGCTTAGCGTATCTAATTGTAACACGAAGTGAAATTCAGCAAAGCAAATTTCATTAAAACTTCGTTTTAATTTTATACGTGGTTAAGTTCTTACAAAAATACATAAAAAAACGCCACTAAGCGTTAAATCTTAGTGGCGTTTTTTTTTAAAAAATTATGAATTATGATAAAGATTACTTTATTTTGT
>JANMGN010000636.1:0-8911 GCA_031374645.1 Chitinophagales bacterium
TAATAAAATAATATTGTTATCTATTTATTTCTACAAAAAAAGTAGAGCGTAATTTAGTAACAAAAAATATTTTTTTTAGGACATAAAAAAATGTAAAAACCTGATTTTAAATATTTTATATAATTTTTAAATATCAAAATAAACTATTTACAATGTCACATAAAAGATAAAAAATATATAGCTACAGCTTTTTAATAGCGTAAATTTGAAGTAGAAATTAAACAATTTTTTTACCAAACTAAAATTTACGTATTATGAGAAATTTATCAAACATCCATGTATTAGCTTCACAAGACCTAAACGCAACGAAAGGCGGAAAAAGATTTTTAGGTGTTTTTAAATCCTATTCTTGGAGTAGTCCTACTGTTCAGCAATTCCTACGAGCAGGAAGCGTAGCTTGTGTAGGAACAAACCAAGCAATGAAAGCAAATCTTTATCAAAATTCTGCGGGAGATACTATTTGTGTAGAGTGGTAATTTTATAGAGAAATAAAAAAAATACCCTTCAAGTGCTTACTTGAAGGGTATTTTTGTTTTGTAGAAATACTTAAAAAATTCATGTATTTAAAAACTCAATACAAAAAAATTACAAAAAAATATTTCTTTTTTTGTAATTATACCAAATTATTGTATGTTTGTAATGGATTTTCAAAAAACATACAATGAAACAAAACGAACTCAACGAATTAAAAATTTTTATCCACCAAATAACCAAAGAACAAAGCTCCCCTGACCAACTGACCACTTCCGACGAAGAATGTACGCATTTTTTTGAAACTATCAAAAATGATATTTCTAATAGAAAACATTTTTATTTAGCACTTCATGTACCTACCAATAAAATCACTTTTCAGCACAATCTAAATGAATTTTTAGGGCTGAAAAAAGAGGCTGTCTTGGAGGATTTTATCCAAAGTATTCATCCAAACTATCAGACTTCTTTTTTTCAATGGGCAAAAAGTGTTCACTTGCTTTTGGCATCTTATCCAGAATTTGTACAAAAAGACAAAAATGTAACGTACAAAATTATGATTCCGCTGCGGAACAAAGACGGTGACTATTATTGGGTCATGCAAGAGTGCATTTGCTTACAAGCAACGGCAGCTGGGCAGATGATTACCCAATTTAATACCTACACCGTTACGTACCGTTACGACAGCAATCATCCGCAAGAAATCATGGGTTGGATGAGTGGTACACTGTCCACAGACCATCAAAAAGATGCTTTATTGAAGCAATTTTACAATAAAATCAGCAATTTCAACCTGACTTCTTCAGAAAAAAAAATCATCGCTTTCAAAAAAATGCACATGGATTGGCAGTACAAAGAGATAGGCGATGCCATAGATAGCGCAGAAGAAACGGTAAAAAGACACACCAAAAATATTACCTTGAAGGTAAAAGACGCTTTTCCACATCATTTTTCAAAAAACGATAAACTTTCGTTCAAAACGGTCGTCAATTACCTCGACCGATTGGAGTTGCGTTTTGATGAAAATGATAATTAGTAACGGGCAAAGGATTTCCTAATTAGAAAAAAAGGGTTACAAAAAAAGCGGAAAAGGGTTAGATGAAAAAAGGTAAAATATTTTCTCATCTGTTTGGCAAGTTCTATCTTTGTTGAAATATTAATCTAAAAACGTACTTTTCAGACAATAAAATTTGCCTAAATAGGCGTTAAAAAATAAACACTATTATTTTGGCGTTATCCAAAAATATAAATAACTAACTATAAGGAAGTTATTTACATTTTTGGATAATCGCCTGAGAAAATAATAGGTTTTATTTTAGCCCAACTACTCAATTATATGAAAAAAACTTTTTGGTCAATTATTATTTCTTTTTTACCCACTTTATTGTTTGCTAACGAAGATTCGATTTCTGCCCAAAATCTTGATGCAAATAAAAATATTTTTGTTGATAGCATTTATGTCAATGAGAAGTTACGGATTGACAATACCTCAACGTTGTACCTCGGTGCGCAAGACGACGATGTTTTATTTTTCATAACAGGCTGTAATCCAGCGGATTCTGTGTCTTATCAGTGGAAAGGATTAGATAAAAAACCGCTTTTGTGCCGTTCTTCGGTCATTCGATATATCAATATAGAAGGTGGCGATTATGCGTTTGTATTGGGCAAAATCAAAAATGGAGTATTCCTACAAAGCATAATTTTGCCGATTAAAGTAAAATATACGATACCAGAACATCCTTTATTTGTGCCAAGTTTGCTATTTTCATTGCTCTTTGTTTTCGGAAGTATAGTTTATCTTTGGTTGATTTATAATTTTAGGCAACAAATGAAAGTACAAAGTTTGCGTAATCAAATTGTAGCAGATTTGCACGATGAAGTAGGCTCTACACTTAGCAGTATCGCAATAATGAGCAAGGTTTTACGCAAAAATCTGACGACCAAAGATCCAAGTTCTTTGCCTGTGTTGGATAAGATACTTTCTACATCGAAAGAAACTATTTTAAACCTTCGAGATACGGTTTGGGCAATAAATCCCGACAACGATTCTTTTGAAAAACTACTGGAAAAGATGCGAAGTTTTGCTTACGAAATGTTGGTCAATGAAGACATAAAACTAAATTACCAGAACAATTTAAATAAAGATAAAGTGCTGAAAATCAGTATGGAACAACGAAGAAATGTTTACCTAATGTTCAAAGAATGTGTTCACAATATTGTCAAACATTCATCAGCTACCAATGTAGAAATTATTATCAAAAATCACGACGAAGGTTTTTCTATACATATAAATGACAATGGAAAAGGATTTGACAAAAACCAAAACTCTGATGGCAATGGAATGAAAACGCTTGAGAAACGAGCCAAAGATTGTTTTATTGACTTGGATATTAAAAGTCAAATTGACAAAGGAACTAATATAAATATGATTGTACCTGAATTGTAAATTTCAATGTTAAAAAATGATAAAAACCATAATGTTTGATGACAATGCTAATTTTCGTAGCAGTATTCAATTACTTTTAGATGCGTCAGAAAATATTGATTTGGTCAAAAAATTTCCAAATGCTGCGGAAGCATACCGTGAAGTAAAAAATCACGAACCAGATGTAGTTTTAATGGATATAGAAATGCCTGGAACAGACGGCATCGAAGCCTTATTTGCTTTGAAAGCAAAAAGACCTGACCTCAAAGTGATGATGCTAACCAGTTTTGAAGACGAACATCGAATATTTTCAGCACTTTGCGCAGGAGCATCGGGCTATGCGCTAAAAGGCGATATTGACAATTTGGAGCAAGGAATATGCGACGTTTTTAATGGTGGTGGGCATTTTTCACCAAGTATAGCGATGCGTGTAATAAAAATGTTAAGTCATCCGTTAGTTATAAAGCAAAATACGTATGTTGCGCTAACCAAACGAGAACATGACGTGTTGCAAAAAATGTATGAAGGCTACAATCGAAAGATGGCTGCCGCTGCCTTAAATATTTCTGAAAAAACGATTTGTGATTATTATAAAACCATTTACCAAAAACTTCATGTCAATTCGGCACAAGAGGCAGTGCGAGAAGCGATTTTGAGGAGGTTGGTGTGAAAAGGATATTTTATGAAAAAAATGTTAGCCATACTTGCGAGTTTACTAGTATTTAGTTGTTATTCTCAACCAAGTTATTATTCTGTTTATTTAGACAGTTTCCCTGAAATTATACAAAAAAAATCTCAACTTTGTTGGGCTACTACTTATCAGATGGTTCAAAATTATGCAGAGCCTAATAGTAAAATTTCCCAGTGTGATGTTATAAATATTGCTTCAGATACAGCTTGTAATAAATGTAAGCCTAATTGTAAGCCTAATTGTAGCAGTAAATCTAAGCATTGTAAGATGTCCACTTACAATTCAGGAATTGCCAAAAATGACTATTACGCTACTTTTGGTATTACACCAATAGCGCCAACGCTAGCGAAATTGAACAATATCCTAAAAAATAAATCTTTAATTATTGGAGAAGGGTATAAAGTAAAAACAGCTGCTGTACAATACGAAGAACACTTTGTTGCAGGATATGGAACAGAAACTGCTGATAGAAACGAATTTATCTTAGTACAAGATCCATATAAAAATACTCTTTACTCCTTGTTTGGTAAGCACTTAGTAGAATTAAGGTATAATCTTCCTGAAATAAACAGCATAGAATCAATCATTAGCATTGGTATCATAAATAAAAGTAAAAACAATAAAATAAAGCGAGGACCCGTAAAAAAATTTCCTCACGCTCATTTAATCTCTTTAAACCAAAATAGAAAAGATAGCTTATGTAAATTGAATAAATGCTATAATATTGAATATAATTACATATATAAAGGCGCAGCAGCTTCTATTATTGATAGTGTTTTTGAAGTTTACAATACAAATTCAAAAACAGTTACTAAATTTATGAAAATAAATAATGTTTGGGAACCTATGGCAGTTTTTGAGTTAAATAACATTTTTGGTAATATCTCTTTCACAATCCCAGGTTTAACAATTAAAGGAGGTGTAGTAATTATTAGTAAGAAAAAAAATGAAAATGTCAAGGTATTAGTAAATGGAAAATCAATAGAACCTCGGTTAGCATTTTATCCTCCAAGTTTATATACATTTATGAAGTTTGAGTACAAAGGCGATTTATATGTAGTGGACGATAGACTAGAAAATATAAAAATAATGCCTGAATTACAGTTTATCAAAAATATTTTAGAAAACGCAAATCAACATCATTAATCATTAAAAAATAAAAAATGAGTAGAACAGCACCAATTAGTAATACAATTATTGCAGACATGAAGCTCCTATGTGTTGGCACAGGAGATCATATTGTTTCTGACAATCAGTTACAAAATCAGTATCGTTTATTTAATGACCTCAATATAATAGATGCTTCTAAAAGGGATTCATTAATTAATGCTTACAGCAATCAACATGGTAGTAACCCAATGATTGATATTTCATTTTCTGAACTCAATAGGCTTTTTAGAGAAAATAAGAAAATTATGATAATAGTAGAAAATTACGCTAGTTCAAATGCTGTAATTTCTATAATTAGCTTCGATGATACCATTTTCATAAATCTGCTCCCTACCTATAATAGTCAAGTAACGAAACAACACGCTTGTTTTGTATTTGAAAAAGAATATTTTAATGGCAGAAATAATATGAAATATCCACCTGACAGCTTTGGAAGTGTTGAATTGCTAACTGACTGCAGAATAATACTTGGACTTGACAATTCCAATACTTCAAATGATTATTGTGTAATTATCAATGCAATAGATAGCAGTTCTACTTTAATTAGTTCATTACCTGGTGGACCTCCTCCTGGTTTAGGTGCTAAAATACCACCCAAACTTAAATAAAAACGAGAATGACAGAAAGTTTTTATAACGAAGCATTATTTAGAAGTGGTCAATATTCCTTATTTTTCATTGTTTTTACAATAATTATAGGATTAAAACAACGGACATATTGGAATATTCAATTCAAAACTATTTTTTTTTATTTGGTTTTTGACTTTCTAATTGTAATCTCTATGCAACTTATGGGGTGGCTAACAAATCATAATGGTAACTATTGGCAACCATTTTTTGAAAGTCTAAATATTAATAATACCAATTGTTTTGCAATACTTTCATATTTTCATATATTAATCTTAGGAGTTTATTTTAGTACAGCTATTCCATCAAAAAAGGCGAAAATATATACCAAATACTTATCAATATTTCTATTTTTGATTATAGCTTTTGACTACTTTTTTTTCACAGGTTACAACAATTACAGTTCATTTAGTCAAACCATATTGGCAATATATGGGCTAATATTACCCAGTATTCATCTTTGGTACATTTACCGAGATGATAGCAAAGTGGCTCTCAATAAAAATCCGTATTTCTGGATTTCTCTGGGATTATTACTGCCCAATATTATGACGCTGTGGTTAGAGCTATTTGGTTCGACACTTTATGACGAAGACTTTATTTTATTCTGTCAGGTATCTATTGGCAATAGCGTTTTTTATTGTATCAGCATGATGCTGATTGCTCGTGGTTTCTACTTTGCACGATATGCAAAATATTTGTCTTAAAAATTTTTATTGTCAAAATAGTACAAAAAAGGTTGCTTTGTTCCATACAAAGTAACCTTTTTTCATTGTATTTATTCCCCCTAAATTAGGGGTTGCCCAAACTCTCTCCTCGCCGTACCTTTGTAAGACGAAAACAAACACCATTTTTTTACAAACCAAACCACTTGAGAGATGACCACGACACACACTTCTTCTTCCGCTGTCGCACAAGCTGCGCCTGACCTCGACAACAGCATTTTTACCTATCGGGAAGCTGCCAATCAAAACGAACTCGAACAATTGTTGCGTTTGCGATACACTTGTTTTACACAAGGCGAATGGGCGAATTATCCCTTGATACAGCGCAATCCGCACGAAATCGATATTGATGCTTTTGACCTCAAAGCAAAACACATTGGCGTATTTATCAAACAAAATGGCGAAGAAATTCCTGTCGGATATTCTCGTTTTGTAGGCACAACGACTACGAAACACAGCCTTTGGGTCAAAAATATTATAGAAAAAACGCCCTATTTGCGCATCAAAAAAACAAAAGTGACCTTGCCTTTTGTCGAAAAATTTGGTCAGCACGAGCAAGGGATTATCCAAGATTTTTTTCAAAAAAATGAACAATACCAAACCGTAGAGTTGGGTCGCCTTTGCATTGCGCCTTGGTATCCGAGTGTTGCCTTATGCCAATTTATGGTAAGGGCAAATATGGTTTTTTCTGTTGGGCAAGATAAAAAAATCAATTTGGTGTTTTTTATCAAAGAAAAAATGAGGAAAATACTCACTCGAAATGGCGCACAACTTATCGAAGGACTATCAACCCAATTTCTCGACCTGACATTTAAAGCCTACTATTTCAATCAGTCGGTGATGGAACATGAAACTCAAACGGAACTCAGCGAAATCGCTAAAATTTATTCCAAAAACAATTGTATTCGTTTTGATAAAAAAGAGGAAAGGTTCTTTTAGGGTTATGAAAAAATCATAAAAGGGTTATTTTATACTACTTTTTTTAGTATTATCTTTGCGTTATACTTAACAAATCTTTCAATCATTTTTCGTGTATTTCCAGCTTGTGGGAAGTTCTGTACTTCTCCGCAATGGGATTTTTATGAGCAAAACTAAAAATACAACCCAGCATTATGCAAAAACTAAAAATGATTATCACAGGGCTTTTAGCCATCAATATTTTACCATTACTATTTGATTATGAACTAATTATACATTGGAAAAACATAGCTATCGTCGTTGGCAACTTGTTGCTTTGGGCGTATCATCCGCAAGTCTATGGCACGGAAAACCAAACCGAAACAGACAAAAAAACCTTTTTGCTCATCATGGTCAATGGGTTTTTATGTATCACTTTGGCGATGTTGCAATGGGCTTATTTTTCAAACAACCATGACGGCAATACATTGTACAATTACCTCGGAATAGCGATGCTTTATGGCGGTGTATTTTTCCGCAATTACTCGATTTATATTTTGGGAAAACAATTTACAAGCAAAGTACAAATCGTTGATAACCATGAACTTATCACGGTTGGTCCTTATCGTTTTTTGCGTCACCCGAGTTATACAGGAGCATATTTTGCCATGCTTGGCATCTGTGTTTTACTACAAACTTGGCTTATGCTTGGCGTAACTATAATCGCTGTTTTGTACGCTTACAGCAAACGCATCGAAGCCGAAGAAGCTACTTTATCCGCTTTTTTTGGCGAAAAATATGAACAGTATCAAATGAGGACGAAAAGGATGTTTCCTGCTATTTGGTAGGATTAATTCTCTTTATAAAATTGATTTTTTAAGTTAAATTTTAATTTTTATTACCTGATTTGTTTGCCACTTTCCTTTGGAGAGGGATTTAGGGAGGACGCTTTTTTTTAAACAAAACCAACTTTAATATATGAACACCAATAATCTTCCAGCCATCTATTATGAGTTTCGTGAACCACGAGATATAGTGGAATTAGAACAAATGTTCAAAACGAGGTACGCTATTTATATAAATACTGAAATGGAAAGTTTTTTAACTAAAAATCACGCTGAGTTGGATTTAGATAGTTATGATAATTACTCAATCCCATTTGTACTTTTCAAGTACGAAAATGGACAAAAAAGTATTGCTGGATCGGCTCGTTGTATTTTTGACAGTCCTCAAAAGTATGAAAACGATATTAAAACGGTTGCAAAAAAATACAATGTTTCAGAATTAGTTGATGAGCCACCGCCATATTACTTTCCATCAATGGAAATTAATGAGCAGTTTAAAAATGCAATTTTTGATTTTAAGGAAAAAATAAAAAAAGAGAAAAAAGAACTGATCGAGGTTAGCAGGTTTATGATTTCAAAAGAAGAAAGAAATAATCGGATTGCTTTTATATATTTGGAAATGCTTTACGCTTATTTCCCAAAACATATTAGTCCTTACAATCAGTGTAGGGTTTCCCATGCATCAAGTCATCGTCGCCTACTTGGTGCTGAACTTTTTCCTAAAACAAGTCATTTTAAAAAACCAAATTACGAAACAGATTGGAATATTCTATTTTTCAACACAGACAATTCAGCTTCCTTTATAGTAGAACGAAACCCAATTTTAAGGGAGGCTTTTTCCAAATTTGGTCATATCATCTGGATTGCTGAAAGCCCTAATTCTTTTTTCGTAAAAGATGGGAATAATGGGCTTATGCAAGTATACTGAAGTGAAATTGGTTTTCGGATTATATTAAGCAATAATTTTTAACTTTGCTTCAAAAATGAATATGGTAACTTTATCAGAAGAAGAAAAAAAATCATTAAAAAAGCTGCACAAATCGCTAACGGAAAAACGGAAA
>JANMGN010000657.1:0-5199 GCA_031374645.1 Chitinophagales bacterium
CCCCCCCCCCAACCATCACCACCACCCCGACCATAAAAAGTGTATCAGGCATATTATCGCCAATAAAAAAGCCGAGCAATACAGAAAAAATAACATTGGAGTAACTTATTGCAGAAACTACTCCCGCTTTTTCTACTCCATAAGCACGGGTGGCATAGATTTGTCCGACCAAAGCGCAAAAACCAACCAGAATAATATCTAAACTATGTTTCCATTCAGGCATTTTCGCTTGCGACAATACCACTGAAAAGGTGGGCAAATAATAAAAACAACCAATTAACATAGAGCATAAAGGAAGCACGATGCCCCATGCCATAAACGATAAAACGATGCTCCTTGTATCGTAGTATTTTTTGAGTTCGCTTACAGCTATGTAAGCTGCCGCTGACAACAAGCCGTTAGTCAGTCCCATAAAATTATCAGTGCTAAATAGCTGAATATCAGGGCGAAAGATGGTAAGAATACCTATAAAACCAAGAAATAAGCCCAACCAAGTGAACTTATTTAGTTTTTCATTTAGGAAAAAATAAGAAAAAAAAGCGATAAAAAAAGCCGAAGTTTGATAAAAAGTAAAGGCTTTACCGAGTGGCATATTGACTAAATTGTAGGCAAAAGCATATAGCGCAACAGTCCCTATAAAACCTCTAAAAAGAAGTAAAAAAGGTTTTCCTCCTGTTTGTACCAAAGGCTTTTGCCCTATCGAAATCAGGATAAAAAGTACGCCAAAAAGATTGCGAAATAAGACAATCTCCACTGTATCAAAATCTTTTCCGAGCCGTTTTACAAAAACACCCATCGCTGCAAATGCGAAAGATGCAACGAGCATAAAAAAAATTCCACGGTAATTTTTTAGAATTTTGTCCATTATTTAAAAAAAACAAACATAGGTGTTGGGCAAACTAAACGAAATTTTTTTAAGGGAAGTCGTTATAAGAGTAACATAAGTAACTTCCTTGCAGTCAGTTACTTATGTTACTCTTATAACGACAAAAAAATTATCAATTTTTTCTATACACCTAATCATTCTAATTTTTTCTTTGAATATCTTGCTGAATAGAAATTACAAAGTCGATGCCAACTTCGGCAGCATCAGCAATTTCTTGTATTGAAAGAATACCTTTGTTGAGAAGGTTTCTGACCATTATCTTGAGTTTTTTCTCGCCTTGTTCAATTCCTTGTAGATAGCGTAAATCTGTTGTAATATCGTAGTTTATAGACATATTAGAGATGTTATTTAGTATTTCTGGTTGCAAGTTACGTAAATTCGCTAAAATTTCCAACTGAAAAATGAATTTTCGTAACTTATTCTTATTTTTTGTCTTCGATTTTAACGTTTTTAGTATTTTTTCAACGACTTCTACCTTATTTTCTCTATGAAAATCGCCCAAAATTGCTAAAATTATTTCTTCGGGACTTTCCGAATTTAAGAAAATTTCATAGTCCACTTGATAAAAATGGATGACTTTATAAGAGAAAGAAATAGATTGTTGATTGATTTCTGTTGGAGAAGTCCAGTTGCCAGTTCTCATATAGAAGACATATTGGAAAATATCCGTACGGTAGAGTTCGTAATAAAGCGCATAATAGAACAACATCCTACTATCCATTGTCAGATGATTTTGCGACTGAAATTCACAGTGAAAAACACATTTTTCATTGTTTGTACTATTTCTGCCCAGACAAGCAAAATCTGACCTGCGCTCTAAAGTACGTGGCAAAGTGCTATGAATTTGCTCTACTTCTGTAAGCTCCACACCACAAAGTTTTCGCAACAGCGTAGTGCCTATTTTTTGGATATTTTCTTTAAAAATCTTATCGTAATCCTGATGTTGTCTCATAAAAGTAATTTTATGCCACAAAAATACTTTTTATTTTTGAAAAAAATAATTTTACGAAACTTTCGCTATTTCCACTATTGCTATTATTTCTAAATATGTTACGAAATTACTTCGCCACCACAACTACTTCCTGCTCCTGCTGTGCAGCCGTAACAATGTTGGTTTAGCACTATTTTTCTATCTGTAAGTTCTTGATAATCAAAGTCTTTGATGTGCGTTTTGGAAGTAGCGACCGTCAGATTTAGCATTTGATTAAAATCACAATCGTACATAAATCCGTCCCAACTTACCGAAATCGTATTGCGACACATCACATTTGCGACCGCCGCAGGATTAAACGCATTGACCAAAAGCGACATATATTCGTCATAGTTATTTGTTTCTATCAAATAATCCATATAGCGACTTATGGGCATATTCGTAATCGCAAATAGGTTATTAAACACAACATCATAACGACGTTTGAGTTGTCGGGTAAATTCTTCTTGCAACGTTGCTTGGTTTCCTGGCAAAAATGCGCCCGAAGGATTATACACCAAATCCAATTGCAAACCAGAACCTTCTACACCGTAGCCTACGGCATTTAGCATTTTTAAGGCTTTGATACTGTCCTCAAAAACGCCATCACCACGCTGCGAATCAGTACGTAATTTGCTAAAAGAAGGAAGCGAAGATACAACATTTACTTTGTGTTTTGCAAAAAAATCAGGTAAATCGTGGTATTTTTTATTTGCTACAATAATTGTCAAATTACAACGATTGATAACTTTTTTGCCTAATTTGCTACATTCTTCTACAAACCAACGAAAATTAGCGTTCATTTCAGGTGCGCCGCCTGTAATATCCACCGTCGGAATATCGTATTTTGACAAAATATCTAAACACAATTGTAGCGTTTCACGGCTCATGTTTTCGAGTTTTTTGTCAGGTCCTGCGTCCACGTGACAATGTCCGCAAACTTGATTGCACAATTTTCCGATATTGATTTGAAAAATATCAATACGGGACGGTTTCAAAGGTTGAAAACCAGCCTCAGCAGCTTTTTCTGCAAAAAGTGGATATTTACTATCGCTTATTTCTTTGCCATTTAGTACTTTTAACTGAAAAAAAGTATCACTCAGTTGGCTTCCTCTTGCGGACAATGATTTTGATAATACGGTCATAATTACATTAATTTATCTTTTGCGTGCTTCATCATTTGTGTGGAATACACAAGCGTAATGCCCGCTTTCATACTTGCAGCTACGTGAATAGCCTCCATCATTTGCTCCTCATCTGCGCCTAGTTTGAGCGAATCGGAAGTGTAAGCATCTATACAATAGGGACACTGTAAAGCGGTAGCAACTGCCAATGCAATGAGTGATTTTTCCCGTTTTGTGAGTGCGCCTTCTTCCATACTTGCACCATAATAATCGAAGAATTTTTTAGCTAAATCTGGTTGCCATTCGCCAATTTTTCCAAATTGTGCAAGGTCTTTTTCTGGTTCAAAATATTGTTTTGCCATTTTTTTTAGTGTGTTTGATTAATTATAGCGTTTTTTACAGTAAAAAGGTTAAAAAATGTATTTCAACCCAATTTGCCCCTGTGTTCTTGATGCAATTGGGTCAAATTGATAAGGCGTAGTCGTCGGATTATCAAAACGATATTGTGGTTGATTGTTTTCTCTTTTTACAAAGGTAAGCAAACCGTATCCACTATTGGTCGTATTGGGTACAAAATATTGGCGACCCCAAGTTTTTGAAATAAAATTGCTAAGGTTTATCACATCAAATGAAAGTTGTAAACGTTGTCCGTTTTTCAAGATAAACTGCTGTAAAATACGCATATCCAATTGCTGATTCCATGGTGTGCGTCCGCCATTTCGCTCTGTATAATCGCCTCTTTTACTTCGTAAATAAGCGTCATTTTCGATGTAATTATTCAAATTTTCCCATTGTGTGTTTGCTGAAAGCGTAACTTGTCCTGCTGCATTTTTTACATCGACTAGATTACTTTCTGAAAAATTTTTTGGTACGTAAATCAAATCGTTTGTAGGCGAACCGTCTCTATTCGCATCGCCTGTATATATGTACGTAAAAGGAACGCCAGAGTTGGCGAGATAAACCAAAGCAATGGTAGTTGGCATATTTTTTCCCAACTTAAAAGTCACATCTGCCGCACTGATAATACGATGACGAATATCAAAATTAGAGTAACTCATACGTGGATTATTAGGGTCAATGGTCTGATTCCATTCCCAATTTGCTTGTGGAGAAACACGTACTCCATTTGCTAAATCACGAGCTTCGCCATAGGTATAATGCGTTGAGAAATTCCAATTTTGAGCCGTTTTTTTAATACCCGTACTAATATTATAGCGGTAACCTTGTTGTGTATTTGTAACTACAAACACACTTGTAAAATTAGGATTTATTCTTTCTCCTGAAAAATAAGGACGTGTATCAGCCGTTCCCAAAGGCGACGAAATTGGCTTTAAATTTCTTGTTTCAAATTTTGTATCTTGCAATGTTTTTGTAAAAATCGCTTCTATCGAAGCTGACCAACCTTTAGCAATTTTTAAATCAAAAGCCAAATCGCTACGCCAAACTTGTGGCAAACGCAAATTAGGGTCGAGCAAATTAATTTCTTGTTGAACATTGCCTTGAAGCGCATTAAGTCCATCAAGGGAAGTCGTTAATGGCACAACTTTTCCGTTCGGACGATAGTCTATATTGCTGTAATGATTGCCGTCGTACAAAAATGGATAAGTGAACCAAGCAAACGGCATACGTCCTGTAAAAATACCAGAACCTCCTCTTAGAATGACATTTTCAGCCTTATTTAGCTTATAATTAAAGCCAAAACGTGGCGCAAAACTGTATTTATTGCTCAACTGTGAGCTATATCCTAAAAACTCAGGCGTATTCGTGACAATAGCATTTGCAACTGGTTTTGTAGGAAAAATCGAAGCATCAAGGCGAATACCAAACGACAAATTCAAGCGATTTTGTAACAAGTTTAACTCATCTTGTGCATAAAAAGAACTCAATAAAACGCCATAAGCCGCTGCCGGGTTGTCGTAATTATTTTGATAACTATTATCACTCAGACTGTAAGTACGGCGAATACGGCTTGGTTTATTGGCAAAAAAATTATCGATAGAACTGTATGCCCAACGTCCGTTCCAAGGCGTAACAAAATGATAATTTATATCATAATATTCATTGTGCGTACCGAGCGTAATATGGTTTTTTCCTAAATAATATTGTAAATTATCTGTAAATTCTATCGTTTGTTGGCGTGTTCTAAAAATCGCTGCTTCACGGTATTGTCCTGCAAAAATATTTCCTGCTGTACCATACGTGATTTCTATGTGTGGAAA
>JANMGN010000670.1:0-5613 GCA_031374645.1 Chitinophagales bacterium
ATCCGAAAACCAATTTCACTTCAGTATAAAACGCCACTAAAATACCCTTCCCAACCTACAAATTTATCTTCTCCTTTAATTTGTTTTTGGATATTTTCTTTGGTAAGCGTTCCTTGTTTAATCAGATTTTTGCCTGTAAATAAAGATAAGTTGTTATTTGAATTTAAACCAACTGCAAAAGTTTTACCTGTTGAGGTTTTTAATTCTAACTTAAAGTCTTTATCTTTTTCGTCAAAAAAATCAACTAAACTTTGATAAGCTGTATCAAAATCGGTTTGATTTGGAGTAATTGCTCTTAAACACAATTCTTTAAAAATACCATTTTTTACAGAATATATAACGCTTCCTTCGTTGTTTGTTTCTGGCTTTATCCCTTCAATAAAATCTTCATAACTCATGCTTTGATGAAAAGTAGTGAAAACGATACGTCCTTCGTCAGCATAACCTTCAAATATTTCTTTTAATTTTTTCCTATCTTTGTCGTCATTATTAGGTTCAATAATTGACAATGCACGATTAATAGTATTATAAGTCTTTCCCGTGCCAGGAGGACCATAAAGGATTTGATTGAGAGGCTGTTTTTTATCATTCATTTTTGTTGAATATGTTTCTTTTAATATTGCTCTTATTTGTTCTCCAAGCGTATTGTCTAATTCTGTTAATGCTTCATATACTAAATTTGAAATGTCTGTATCACCTAAATCAAAGTTAGCATTCAAGATAACTATTTTATGTCCAGCCCACGTGTTACCTTCTCCACTTCTTGTATCCCAAGAGATAGAAGTATTTCCATGACTTACTTTTTCTATTTTGGAAATAAAAGCACTCTCTTTCTTACTTTTATTCTCTTCAAAATGAATTACAATTTTCGCAATTGTATCATCATCATTGCACTGCAACTCATAATGAACTTTACTTTGCCCAATTTGATTTTCTTTATCTATTATCCAAATCCAATTATCCTTCTTTACTTTTTTTCCTTTAAGCTCAAAAGAGAAATTGCCGTTTGATTTAAATACGTCATCTAATGCCTTAATCAAAAGATTAAATTTTTCATATTTTTTTGCCATTTTCAAAATATTTTATTTTCAAACCACAAACATATCAAAAAAATCATAATATACCAATTTTAAATATTTTATTTTTTATAAATTAATGAAAACTCATTTTGAGATTACAATTTGTGTGGTCAAATTTTTTTCCTTACCTTTGCTCCAAATTTAAAAAAAATCCTAACGATAAAATATGCAACAACCACAAAACAAAATCCGTATCGTTACGGTGGTGAGCCTTTTAAAGTGCTGATATTGAGCAAATTATATTTAATCAAGATGATTATTGGTAAGTAGGCGTTAAAATTTAGTTTATGTTATTTTGTCGTTGTGAAAAAAGTGATAAATAGCTGACTGGGTTGAAGAAACAGCGGTTGATGTGCAGGTGTTTTTGTGAGTATTGTGATGTAAAATCATAAATATTTCACTTAAAACATTGTGTATAAATAAGAGAAAAGGCATTGATTGAATACCTCAAACAATGCCTTTCTCCATCCAATCGTCAAAAATTTCTAATACTTTATCCGTAAAAAGAGTATCATTAATGTGCGCATCTAATTCGATTAATTGTACAGGTTCTTTAATATTTTTCTTGATTTCGCTTGAAAAAGCGTTCAAAACACTTGGATTATAAAGCGGTTCTCCTACTCTGTCCCATTCTATTAAACCTTGAAGTGGTGAGATATAAACGGCAACTGCGCTTGCTTTGCTAAGTTTTTGAGCAATGGTGCGAGCAAGTTTTTTCATTTCTTTTTCGTCCATTAAAACCGAAGCAATCAAACGATTGTGTGCATGATATTCTCTTTTAGCGTATTTTTTAGGTAAATCACTCCAAGTTGGTAAATCTATCAAACCCAATCCGCCAGGCGCAACAATCTGAGGAATACCTACCAAACCTGCACTTTCCAAGCGATTTTTACCCGAAGTGACCACTGAGTTTTCATTTTCATTAGCTACTTCTGCCAAACTAAGGTCTAATACGGCAGCAAATTTTTTCTGACGAGCCAACGCTTCATAAGCACTGCCACCCAAACCCGTTGTATGAAAAATAGCCACTTCAAAACCTCTTTTTTCCAATTCAGGTTTTAACCTTTTCATATAAGTAAGCGCAGAACTTCCGAGCGAAGTAATGCCTACCAACGGTTTTTCAAAAATTGGAATTTCTACTGCTTGTGCTGCACCTAAAACTGCACCACAGGCTTGACTTAGTGCCGCTTTACAAATTGAATTTAGTCCGTACAAACCGCCCGACCACAAAATCATCATCAAATCCGCACTCAATCGCTCAGGTGGAAGCAAGTGAGAAAAAGAAATCGTAGAAACGATAAATTTAGGAAAACCAAACGGCAATACATTCGCAACATCAAGTGCTAAGTCTGTTCCCATCGTGCCGCCAAGCATCAAAACACCATTGATTTTACCTTCTTTTGCTAATTTTTTGACTAAAACACAAGCACCTTCGGCAGTTTTGGTCATTGCTGTATTTTCATCGCCAAGTGCAATAATTTCAACATTTGTTGTATTTGCAGCTTCGGCAACGTCGTGTTTGGAATACTCAACCATAAAATTAGGCTCGCCCAATACACCTACATCCATCACAAGTGCACATCCGCCTATTCGCTCAATACAAGATTTCATGTATTCCAATTCATCAGATTTTGTATCTGCTGTACCTATAATTAAAATTGTTTTTTTCATAATATTCTTTTTTTTGAGTATTCGAATAACTAAGTATTTGAACTCAGTTATAAGTCAAATACTCATTTCTATTTCCCTTGCCACTCTAACTCCACTTTCGATAGCGCCATCAATAAATCCTCTCCAACCTAATGCAATATCTGACCCAGCAAAATGGATATTGCCTTCGGGAAGTTGAGCTGCCGCTAAATATTTGGTCATTTGCAGCGGTTTGAAAGTACACCAAGTGCCTTGTGTATTGACATCACTGATCCAATCGTGGTATGTGAAATCTAAAACTTCTATTTTGGGATTAAATTTTTTCAGAAAAAGCTCTATATTTTCTTTTGTGAACGCCATCGGAACAGCAGGGTTTGTGAAAGCGACTAACATAGAACTTTCTTCGCTGATGGAATGTGGTAAAATGCTCAAAATTGGTTCGTTCGTAGCTGACCAACGACTTTCTGCAAATGCTCCTTTGATTTGAATATAGATTTTTGCTCCTTTTCCAGCGTGTTCTTCTTTTGAAAGTGCTTGTTTTTCAAGGTTGAGTAAAGGCGAAAAATCAATATTTTTCCAAACATTGCAAGAAGTCGCTACGATACATTTTTTAGCTTGAAATATTTTATTTTTGTAAAAAACGTTTACAAAATTGTCGCTTTGCTCAATTTTTTCCACAGCTGTATTCAAATGAATGGTTGCTTTAGCATCATTCAAAATGCAATTCAACAAATGCGTTGTTCCCTCTTTCAAAGTAAAACGAGAAAGACTATGAGCATAGGTATCAGGGTCGCCATTTGCCAACGCATACCAACGCAAGGCTTCAGCAAAACTCCCTTCGGCAGCATCATTGTGGCATTGAATTGCAGTCGTTCGCAAGAGCATGGCACGTTGTAAAGGCGTAAGTTCCATTTCATTGATTCTATCAATATTCGACATTTTGTCGTATTGTTGATATTTTTCATTGAAAAAAGGTTGAAAAGGTTGAGGAAAAACATTGGTCGCTTCGCCAACAAATGCTTGAAAAGCGGCTTTGATTTGAGCCGTTTCTTTTTTAGAAAATTTATGATAAACTTTCCCATCTATCAAAAAACGAGTTTTTAGCATCGAGGTTGTCGCCGCATAATGCGGACGTTCTTTGAGTTGCAAACCATAACGATTGATTTCCGCCCAAACGTGCGGTTGCGACCAAAAAACATAACCACCACCCAACTCGATTGCCTCGCCATTGAGTTCAGAAGTACAAGTCCTACCACCTATCCTATCTTTGGCTTCTAATAGCAAGACAGAACGCCCCACTTGACTACATTCTCTAGCCGCAGTAACTCCTGCAAAACCGCAGCCAATTATTATAACATCATACATTTTTTTTGATTTGAATGAGTATTTGAATATTTGAATATTTAAGTATTTGAGCTAACGTAGCGTACTCTTTTGAGTACTCAAATACTCAAAAAAAATCATTTTCTAAGCAATTCTTCCACAGGAACACGTTTCCACAAATCCTTTTTTTGTACAAATTTTATCCAATAAAAAGAATATACAGCACACAATCCGAGCATAACGAAAAAGGCTAAATAAATTTGCGAAGGCTGTAAAAAAGGTGGTGTTAAGTAAAAAAAAGTTATAATTAAACCTAAAATGGCTAAAATCTGAGGTATGGGATAAAAAGGTGCTTTGTAAGGACGTGCCAAATCTGGACGTTTAATCCGTAAGATAATAACCGAAATATTGACCAACACGTAGAAAAATATCCAAGAGCAAATCGCTGAAAGTATCAGTGAAAAAACGCCATCGGTATTTGTGCCAATCAAAAAAGTACCAACCATCGGAATTGCGCCAATAAATAAAATACCGACGTAAGGCGTATCATATTTTGGGTGCATTTTGGCAAAAATAGAAGGCAATGTTCCGTCGAGTGCCATACCATACAAAATACGTGGAATGCTTGCAATTAGGGTATTTATCAAAGCAACTGTTGCTAAAAAAATGATGATAATAAACGCCCATTTACCTGTATTCCCTAAAACGGCTTCGCCAAAAACCAAGGCACTTGTTGATGTTTCTAAGATTTTTACGTTTTTTTCAGTATCGACTACAACATTTGGTACTTGCCAAACGATACTCGTTCCGAAAATTACCATAGCGATTAGCGAGAGCGTCAAACCATAAAAAAGTGACTGTTTTATTTCTTTATTGGGATTATTCATGTCTGGTGCAAGTGGCGTAACGTATTCTGCGCCAACAAATAAAAACAAGGTAAAGCCTACCATTGTAAAAATCGCTGACCAATCTGAGCCAATATCAGATGCGCCCCAAATACCATCAATAGTTGCTTTTTTTGCTAAAAAAAGACCTAAAACGCCTAAAATAAGCATCACAACGTATTTGAAATACGAAATCGCTATTTCGACTATCGCATACAACGCCAAGCCTCGTATATTTATCAAGACGCAAAAAATAACAATTACCCAACCGATAATCCAAGATTTTTCGACAGGAATAGCAGTTAAAAAAGGGAAATTACTTTGTGCAAAAATACCTGCAATAGATACTTCTGCTGACGTTGCGAAACAAGTAACCACTACGTAAGCTGCCAAGGTTGCTGTTACGCCCCAAAAACGTCCCATACCTGCCGTCACGTAATCATAGACTGCGCCAGCCGTTGGTAACATTCCTGCTAACTCTACAAAACTTGTTGCTTGACATATCATCAATAGGTAAGAAATGCCTAATCCGACGAAAAAGACATAACCACTCATGCTAATTCCTTGCGTAATGGTCAAAAAAGAGGATGCCAAAAGCATCAATCCAAGTATAGAAGCTATGCCCGTAGGCGTTCCGATTTTATTCATAATTATTTTAGGCTCATATTGGGTTTTAA
>JANMGN010000707.1:0-10725 GCA_031374645.1 Chitinophagales bacterium
TCCACTTTTTTCTAATTCTTCAAGGACATTATCTGAAACGAGGTATTGTACAGATTTTTTTTCCTTGATACAATTGCGAATATACGTAGCGGAAATGTCAAAAGTAGGCGCATCAAAAAACGAAAGACTTGAATGTCCCGCCAATTCTCCAAGCTCAAAAGTTGGTCTTTTATAGACATAAATCTCATAATTTGCTAAGATTTGTTCGTAGTTTTTCCATTTATGAAGTGTAGCGATATTATCTCCGCCCATGATGAGGACGAACTTTTTTGTAGGATATTTATCCTTCAAATATACCAAGGTATCAATCGTGTAAGACGGTTTTGGCATCGAAAATTCTATATCGCAAGCCTCCAAATTAGGATTATTCCCAATTGCCAAACGTACCAAATGCAGACGTTCGTAATCATTTGCCAACGTATTTTTAGGTTTAAGCGGATTTTGTGGCGAGACAACCAACCAAACCTTTTTCAAATCTGTATTGGTTGCCATAAAATTGGCAATAATCGTATGTCCTACATGAATAGGGTTAAATGAACCAAAAAATAGACCTATTTTTTCCATATTTTAAAACGTTTCTACTTCATCGTTATTCAAATCGACGACCCATTTTTCATTTATTTTTTTAGCCAAATAAATATCTTTATAAGTAGTAGTATCGCCTCGCATGGCGTAAATACAATTGCAAACGGCACTATCTCCCGAAATTTCGCAATTAATTTTCTGAAAATTGAGCTGATAACCCAAAGAATCGCCAGCCTCTGTTACCATTTTATTTTTATCGAGCCACTTGATAGTTCGTGGCGTACTGAACGCTTTTGCTGCTTCATAATTACTCGAATCTACCAATCCCTGCCATCTTTTTATGGCGTACTCTGGACCACTTTCTTGTAACTTAGGCTCTGATTTACAAGCTATTACAAATGGAAATAAAAATAAATAGAAAAAATATGAAAATATATTGCGCATCTAAAATTAGTTTTTTTACTGATTAGTATTACTTTTTCACGACAAAAGTACATATATTATTGTGAAACAAAAATTATATTTGGTTTCATTTTTTTGTAAAAAAAAGCTCCAATTCAACAGTTTGGAAATGCGCTTTTTTTTGCTTATCTTTGCATTAATTCACTTATTAACATCACATTTTTAATTTAAACTCAACCCATGCTTACAATTTTTTTTACCCTATTACTGTATGTCGGTACACTTTTTATAAATTGGGACCACATTGAACCAAAATCTGCTTCTCCAAAAGCAGAATTATGAAAAAAGAAAAAACGCCTCGATTTAAAAATCGGGGCGTTCTTATTTATGGGTAGTTGGGTTAAAACAAAACTACACCTGTGGCATCGCTTCCGCTATTTTCGCATACGTACCGTCAGCTAATTTTCTACCAACGTGTTCAAAAGCAACAAATGTTTCATCTATATCTTGTTTGGTGTGCATCGCTGTCGGTATCAAACGCAAGATAATCATACCTTTCGGAATGACAGGATAAACCACAATCGAGCAAAAAACACTGTAATTATCTCGCATATCTTTTACCAAAACCATCGCTTCCTCCACACTTCCTTTCATATATACAGGCGTTACGCAAGTATTAGAATCACCACAATCAAAACCACGGTCACGTAAGCCATTTTGTAGATAATTTACATTTTCCCAAAGTTTATCCTTTAATTCTGGATGATTTCGTACCAATTCTAAGCGTTTTAGTCCTCCAACCACAAAAGGCATCGGCAAAGATTTTGCAAAAATCTGCGAGCGCATATTGTAGCGTAAAAAATCAATAATATATTTATCGGCAGAAATAAAACCGCCAATCATCGCCATAGATTTTGCAAAAGTAGAAAAATAAATATCTATACCCTCTTGACAACCTTGTTCTTCACCTGCGCCTGCGCCAGTTTTGCCCAATGTGCCGAAACCATGCGCATCATCTACCAAAAAGCGGAAATCAAAACGCTCTTTTAACGCTACGATTTCTTTGAGTTTACCTTGGTCGCCACGCATACCAAACACACCTTCTGAAATAACCAAAATACCTCCAACACCATTTTCTTCTACCAAACGAGTGGCACGAACGAGTTGTTTTTCCAAATCTTCAATGTCATTGTGCTTGAATTTGAAACGTTTGCCAGGATACATACGACAACCGTCGATGATACAAGCGTGGCTTTCCTCGTCATAAACTATCACATCACGGCCACGTGGATCGAGAATAGTATCTATCGTGGATAAAATGCCTTGATACCCAAAATTGACCACAAAAGCACTTTCTTTTTGCGTAATTGCAGCCAATTCTTGTTCAAATTGCTCGTGCAAAGTCGTTTGTCCAGACATCATACGTGCGCCCATCGGAGCTGCCAAACCATATTCTGCTGTACCTTTATTGTCCGCTTCACGCACCTCAGGGTGGTTCGCCAAGCCTAAATAATTGTTCAAACTCCAAACAATCATTTCTTTTCCTTGAAATTTCATGCGTGGTCCAATCTCTCCTTCGAGTTTTGGAAACATATAATAACCTTCTGCCGCTTCCATGTACTTCCCGAGCGGCCCCATATTTTTCTGAATTTTAGCAAATAAATCCATTTTTATACTTTTTTTAATTTTAAATAAAAAACACTGCAAAGGTAAGTGTTTTTTAAGTAGGCATACAGAAATAAATGACATTTTTTTGTCATTGTAAAAATAAAAGGAGTGAAAAAATATTTTTCAGTTACATATAATGTATGTATATTTGCGAAATGTTAAAAACAGAAGGTTTTTTTGTAGATTTTTGGGTACTAAGTATAAAAGTATTAAGTATTTCTGTTGTTAGACATTCTACGACAGGCAAATTCAATAACTGACTGAAATTATACCAAACTACGTACCTTCATTTTTAATTATTCATTACTTCTACTACACACATTTTTTTATTCAAAACATATTATGCTATTTTTAAACGAATTCCAAGATTATTTTATTCATGCGTTAAATGTTGATATGAATTGGAAACCTGGCCCTATTGCAAGATTTTTTGCTTGGACAGTGTTTACTTTGTACATAACTTCGCTTATTTTTACGACTATTTACTGTTTAATGCAGTTCCAATTGTACCGTTATTACAGACGTTACCGCAAGCTATATCCGCAAGATCCGCCGCCGCCAAAAGCAATCGCTGATGCAGATTTGCCTATGGTAACTATCCAATTGCCCATGTTTAATGAAAAATATGTGGTTGAAAAATTGGTGGACGTGATGATGAAAATGGATTATCCAAAAGAAAAATTTGAGGTTCATGTCATAGATGATTCTAATGATGAAACCGTAGAAATTGCTCAAAAAAAGGTAAATGAGTGGAAAGCAAAAGGTTTTCAGATAGAATATATCCGTCGTCCACACCGTCAAGGTTACAAAGCAGGTGCACTAAAAGATGCTATGCCGCTTGCAAAAGGCGAGTTTTTAGCTATTTTTGATGCAGATTTTGAGCCATATCCATCATTTCTGAGAAAAACAATTCCTTATTTTCAAGACCCGACAGTTGGTGTTGTGCAAACTCGTTGGGAACACATCAATGAGGAATATTCATTGATAACTAAGTTACAGGTGTTGCCGCTAAATGTTCACTTTACGGTGGAGCAACTTGGGCGTATGGCTGGTGGTTTGCTTTTGCAATTCAACGGAACGGCTGGTGTTTGGCGCAAACAAACCATCGAAGATGCAGGCGGTTGGGAATCTGATACGCTCACAGAAGACTTAGATTTGAGTATTCGTGCGCAACTCGAAGGTTACCGCATTATGTTTTTGGAAAAATTAGGCTCGCCTGCGGAGTTACCTGCAGAAATGAACTCTTTCAAAGCGCAACAACACCGTTGGATGAAAGGTGGTGCTGAAACAGCTCGTAAAATGTTGCCTACAATTTGGAAATCGAATAGACTTAGTCTGTGGCAAAAAATACAAGCTACTTTTCACTTGATGGGAAGCACGCTCTTTTTGATGGTCTTTATGATGGGAATTATGAGTGTTCCTGTGATGCACACGATGAGTTATATCGGTATTCCGAAAGGCGTATTTACTTGGTTTATGGTCGGATTTTTATCTATGGTCGTGATTTATTATACAGGAAATGTGACGGCGGATATAAGCAATCGGACGAAAAAAAGCATTTTTTGGGGCTTTTTGTGGCGTTTTCCGATGTGTTTGTCGCTTTCGCTTGGTTTGGCTCTACACAATGCACGTGCCGTGATAGAAGGTTGGAGAGGCAAGCGTTCGGAGTTTGTTCGTACGCCAAAATTCAATATTGCGAACAAAGGCGATGCGATGAAAAAAGGTAACTACATCGCTGCAAAGCTCAAATGGGAAACTATTTTTGAAGGGTTTTTGATGTTGTACTTTATTTTCGGCGTATTAGATGGTCTGCTTTTTGCCAATACTGAGTTCCTAACCTTCCACCTTATGTTGGCGGTAGGTTATGGTTCGATTTTCTTTTATACGCTTAATCATCTTTATAGTAAAAAGTAGAGATTTGGTTATAAAAATACATACAAAACCCTTTTTCCGATGTTTCGGAAGAAGGGTTTTTAATTACAGTAGTGATAATTTTATGCTGTTTTTAAACTCGTTGTATTCTTGCATATAAGCTATTGCAAGATACAGTCTATTTTTTCCGTTGTCGCTTTTATAAACTCGCCAACGAATGCCCGCACCAAGTAAAGCGCTGAGATTGATATGCTGAATTTTATTGTTTTGTACTTGTCCAAAAACTTCTAATTTAAGGTTTGGTTCCAACTTATAATTATAGCGCAGATGCTGAAAAGCGGCATTTTCAAACGCTTCGTTTCCAGCTTTCAAAAGGCTACAATCATTCAAAAATAAAAATAAATGCTTATTTTTCTTGTACTCAATTTATGCCGAACCACGCAAAGTAACTACTTTTTTGTCCTTTGGATAAATTAATCATAAAAAATTTGATTTTTAACAAAATAGAAAAGCAAAGATAATGCTCCAAATTAAACTACCAAATATAATTTATAAAAATTTAAAATATATACAAAAAAATTGTTATATATAATATATAACAATTTTTTGTAATAGGAGCAGCTAATTTCTCTAAAATACTTCGTAAATTTACTTTACCAATAAAATGTCTCCTTTGTAAGTAAGTTCTGTTCCATCTCTAAAAACCACAATAGCTTGATAAACGAATATATTTGAGCCATAATCTGAGCCATTCCAGCCTTCTGCTTCGATATTTGGTTGAAAATTTTCTCTTTGAAAAATCTGATTGCCCCATTTATCAAAAATTCTAAAATATTTGATTTCTACAACATCTTTTGTGTCTGCGAAAATAGTAAAATAATCGTTTTTACCATCGTCGTCAGGCGAAAAAGAGTTGGGAATATAAATCGCAAAACGTTTGTTTACTTTCACATACACTTGTGTATTTGTTTCGCAATTGTTTGCGTCTTTGGCTATCAACTGATATAAAATATTTTCTTCGGGCGAAATACCTATTGATGTTGATGAAAATTTTTTGTAAAAACCTTGTTTTGTATTCCAAACATAAGTCGCATTTTTAAAATTAGCCAAAATATTTAAAGTGTCTATACCTCCCAAATTTAACTTAATGGTATCTTTCTTGGAAATTGAAATTTTCAATTCTTGCGGCTCAAAAACTTTTAGTGTATCATAAATATAGCAATCGTCTAGGCTTTTTACCGATAAAATATACGTACCAAATGGCAACGGTTCGTAGCGATTAACACCTGATTGTGCATATTTTATATCTTTATTTTCGAGTGAAATAAAATCTGTTTTGCCCGCATTTACGAGTATGACACCGTCATTTTTACCAAAACAAGTAATAGGTTTTACTTCGCTGCTTGCGATAGGAATTTGCTTGATATAGATATTTTTCTCAATCGTATCCGCACAAATCCCATTGCTAACGATTTGCTTCACTTGGTATTTTCCACCTACTTTAAAGTTGAAGATTGGATTACTATTGTTGCTTACTTTTCCATCGCTCACGAGATAAGTATAGGCGCTCGCTCCTTGTGATAAATCCTTGATTTTCAAGTCAATAGGTGGACAAGCAAAATTATTTTGAACTTCCATATCGGCTTTTGGCGAAGCCTTAACCAATACCTGCTTTACCAAAGAATCTTTGCAACCGTTTGTATCTGTCAATATCAGATATGGCTTAAAAATACCTGGCTGATTGTAAAAAAAAGTAGCAACTGATTTGTCAGCAATATTTCCATTTCCTGAGTGATACTCGTAATCAACGGCTTTTTTGTCCGTCTGCAACTTCACGGGCGCATACTGACAAGGCGACGAATTTATGACAAAATCAACTTCTGGCAAAGAAAATACCGTGACATTTTTTGTCAAAAAAGTTTGGCAACCGTTGCTTGATTTTGTAGTCACATTGATAGGAAACATTCCCGATTTTTTGTATAAAAAGCTGTTAATGAAGGCATTAGATGTATCTGTTACGGTATATTCGATTTTTATATTGCTACCATTTGTAATGACTTCGGTTTTTAGTTCAGTATTTAAACAGACAGGTTGATTGGTTTTTAAAAGCAAGGTTGGTTTTGGTAAAACGTTTATTTCTACTTTTGTTGAATCAAAACCGCAACCATAAGCGTACTGAATAATAGTGTATTTTCCAGCATTGAGGTATGGATGAGTAAGTGAATCTTTATTGGAAATCGAGCTGTCTCCTAAAATGAACTTGATAGGAACATTTGGTGTAGCATTACTTTTGATTTGCAAAGGTTCATTTTCGCAAATTTCTTTTTTATTGATGCTAAAAAATGCTTTTACATCAGTTGGTTTGATGATAATATTTTTTGAAGTAGAATCAGAACCACAAGTATTTGTAGCAATTAGCTGATAAGTGAATGTAGTTTGATTTTTTCCTGTAAAAAGTATTAAACTATCAATTTGAGGATTTTTACTTGTAAAATTAGTTGTTTTCCAAACAAAATTAGTTGCATCAGAAGAAGTATTTTGTAGTAAAAATTTTTCGCCCGAACAATAAGAAGGCAGCAACAAACCAAGATTTGCTTTTGGTAATGCTCTGATTTTCAACGTTTTAGACACCGTCGTTTTTCCACAAGAATTGTAAAGTTCTAATGAAAAAGTTACCGAACTATCTTTTAAAACAGAAAAAACAAGGTCTTTTGGTGCAGCGACAGAAGTCCCGATAACCGTATTTCCTAACTTCCAATTGTAGGTCAAATTAGAGCCAGAAGATTGATTTTTTAGGTCAAATTTTATATTTTCACAAATAGTATCAGGTAGAGAAAATGCGGCAAATGCTTTTTCCTCGACTGTAATATCTTGGCTAAAATTTGCCTCACAATTTCCGATTTTGCCTTTGACAGAAACGGTGTATTTCCCTGTATTTTGATACGTATGCGGTACATTTAGTGCTTTTGAAGTGCTGGTTGTCCCATCGCCAAAATCCCAAATTACACTAACAATATTTTTAAAATTGGAGGAAAAAGAAATCGTTTTGTCATCGCAATCGGATACAGAAAAACCGACAGAAGGCTGATTTACTTGAATTTCAACAGAATCTTTCGCAACACAAGCCGAGTTTGGAACGACGAACGTATAATTGATTTTATAAATGCCGTTTCCGAGTGTTTTAGGAGAAAAAATACCGTTTGCGCTAATATTTCCAGACCAAATACCACCCGTAGGTGTTGCACTCAATGTTTTATCTGTATCATCAAAACACAAAACAGAAGGCGCAGTAATTTGAGCTTTGTCGTCAATAATTTCTATCAAAATAGTGTCAGCAATCAAACATCCGTTGCCTTCGGCGATGATGATATTTTGACCAATTTTTGCCAAAGACGGATTAAAATTACTTGAAGTCGTTTTACCATTCAGCAACCAATTTGTATTGGCATAACTTGATTTTAAGAAAAATCCTTTTGCCGAAGCACATACTTTTTGGGGCGTATTGGCATCTATTTTTATCTTTTGTGGCGCATTGACATAGAAAGAATCTTCTAAAGATTGTGTTTTACAAATACCTGTTAGTGAGGAAGTTATCTTATATTTCGTAGTAGAAGCATCTAATTTTAAAGGAAAATTAGCAACAACTCCATTGACTTTATAAATAGCTTTCGGATTAAATTTTTGAGGTGAATAGTTCAAAGAATTACAAGCATCACTTTGATGTGGAAGTTCAAATTTTTCGTCTTCCAAAACGGTAATTTGAGTGGTCGCATTTGTAGCACAAGCACCTGTGCCTCGAGTGTAAGTTACTATAAAAACACCCGCTTTTATAGGAGAAAAAACGCCTTGATTACTAATATTTCCGCCATTATTGACGGTAAAAAAACCGCCCAAAATATTGGGTTTAAAACTCAGATTTCCTACATTGCTACAAATTGATGTATCTTTTGAAGGCGAAACAATAGACACTGCCGCAGGTATAATAACCTCGAAACTGTCTTGTTTTTCTTGCACACCACATTCGTTGCTCAAAGTCGCAACAATTTTGTATTTTCCAAGACCTAAAACAATTGGAAAATTCGCTTTCTTAACTCCATTAACAAAATATTCTGCCTTAGGATTATAAGGTAATGGACTGTAAGACAAGGAGTTACACTCGTCTTTTTGTTCATAAAGCGCAAGTGATTCCGCAGCAATAGTCTTGATATTGACCGTCGTTTTAGACTCTGCACCACAAGGATTTTTGGCAGAAAGTGTTACCACGTAGTCGCTTATCGCAGAAAATTTAAAATATGGTTTTGGACTTGTTGCGCTACTGTTATTGATAAAAATAACACCCGAATTGGGCGAAACCGTCCATGTATATTCGCTTGTATTGATAGACATTGTTCCATCGAGTTTGACTACACCGCCATCGCCCAGACATATTTTCAGCGGATTGGTCAGAGGTATAACGAAACCGCTATCCGCTTTTATGATTGCAACAGGTTTTTCATAAGACTGTACGGTCTGAGAAGTAAGGCTCGAGCCGCAAATATTTTTTGTTTCTAAGGTAATTTTAAATGATTTGGCGACTAAAAATTTTAGGCTATAATTAATAGCAGTATCTTTTAAAACGTTGTCTATCAGCCACTTATACTTCATAGAAGGGTCATTATTTGGGCAAGTTTCATTTTTTAGCAAAACAGTCTGATCTACACAAGGCTGCGAAGGCGATACCGAAAAATTAGCAATGGGCGCATTTTTGAAAGTAATTTTGATACCTACATTTTCAGAAACGCCACTTGTATAACTCACATCTACGAATATTTTTTTCTGAAAACCATCTGTAAGAAAAGGATAAGCGCAAGTCTTTTTCATCTGCGCCACGCTGTAAGTATAGGTCAATTTTAGGTTATTGCCAAGCACTAATTTGATAGGTAATCCTTCGCCCCAATCCAATATGATTTCTTTCCAAGTCAAAGTCGGGTTAGGTACAATTTCGATTTTGAGTACAGAATCAGCATTATTGGTGCATCTCGTAAAATCGCCATTCAAAACATTGATTTTGACATTATTTTGTGCGCTAATTTGTTGGTTTGCAGCGAATAAAAAGGCAAAAAGAAGGCAAAAGTGCAAGTGTTTAAGCATAATAAAGTATGTGTTTGAGTATTTTGATTATAAACCTTTTAGGTCTTTTTTCAAGCCTCGTAGGTTTAAAAAAAAACCTACGAGGTTTGACTGTTTTTGACTGTTTTGAGGTCAAAAACCTAATTTGCGTAAGGCATTTTTTTACTTGAATTTCGCATCAGCGCATCAACAATTGATGCTGGACTACTTGCAATAGAGCCTCCCATTTTGTGGCTGTAATTGAAAAGTAATTTTTCAGAATCATTGATACTAAGGTCAATCGTAACATTTTTGTTGGGAATAAATGCACCTGTGAGAAAAATTAGCCCAATCGAAGCACCATCTCCCATGGTCTTAATAGAAGATATATTGCTTGTAATAACACCATCAACGCCCAAGGCTTTGCAAAGTTCTGAGGCAGGAATAGGATTGTTTTCGTAATCCATTTTCTTCAATTTGTTGTTGGTAATATCCGTTTCTTGTACATCTACGGTCATTCGACCTTGGCGTTTGCGTTTAAGAATCCAAGCGTAAATTTCTTTTTGGTAAGTCACAGATTCTGCATCTTGTTGATTTTTAATAGCTACTGCATCTTGGCTTTTACCGCCAGAAATACTTACTTTGGGCGGCACAATTGCAATGATTTTGTGTGTTGCTGCCTTTTGGCGAGCGTCAGGACTGTAATAAACTTTGGCGCAGCTACTCAAAAATAGGGCTGCTAAAATTAACGAAAAGTGAAAGGTTTTTTTCATTGTTTGAAAAGTTTAGACTGTTAAAACTATTATTATTAATTTAAAGACAAAGCTAAAAATTCATTTTTAGTATATCAAATTTATTTTGTTTATAAAATAATACTAAAAAATTATGTAATACTTTGATTATTAGTATTTTATATACTTATTTTGAAATATTTTAGCGTATTTTTGAAGTAAAAAATATTTACGCCTTAAATTTTTATTTTTAATAAAATAATATTTTTTTATATTTTAAATATTTGACTATCAATTACTTATGTCTTTTTTTGAAGTAAGAGTATCTATTCTCAAAATTTGCTTTTTTGACTATTGTTTTCTATTTTTGTGACATCAAAACATTTTAGGAATTATGGATTAAAAGACGTAATTTTATTACCTAACGTCGGCGAGGTTT
>JANMGN010000709.1:0-12406 GCA_031374645.1 Chitinophagales bacterium
AATCCGCCTGAGAATCCCCATCAAAATCTCCAGTGATAATAAATTTTGATGAGTGAATAAATCTGTAAGAAGTATTAGTGATAGGAAAAGATACTGCTGTACCAAAGTTTCCGTTACCCATCGAATGATATATATCTACGCTTTTGAGTGCATTTAAGAGAGGATGCGGCCCTAAAGGTACTGTTTTAATACCTCCACTTAACTCAATAGCCCAATCGGGTAAATCATAGTCAGTTATAGCAACAGGAACATCATCGTATCCGTCACCATTATAGTCTTGCGCTAAAAAATTTATTTGGTCTGCAACGCCGTCTTGATGGTCAAAAACAACATTAGGAACATTATTTTTATAGCTGTTGGCTGTAAAATCATTAGAATTAGCATTTTTAGTCAATGCTCTAAATTGCTTATTAATCTTGTCTATGTCTAATACATCACTCAACCCATCACCATTAAAATCTCCTGTTAGTCTTTTTGTGTTCGTACTAAGCGAATAGAGATTAGTTGAAGCCTCATCACATTCTGTGGTATTAGCTCCATACTGAAACTGAGTACTATTCAAGTAATTTCCGTTCCCTTCTTGTACTTTCATTTCACGCAAATAAGAATGAATATTATCAAAAGAATAATCAAGTTCATATTTACGATAAAGAGCGCCTTCCGCAAGGACTGTTACCGAGCTTAATAAATGCCCTGAGCCAATACTAATACCAGCAATGTAACCATTATTAGCATCTGTTCGGCTTTTGTAGCTAAAGTCTATACTGTTGTAAGGTGCTATGCCTAACTTGCTATTTCCTGTATAAAGCACTTGAGAAAGTAAAGAAACATCATTGTACTTCATGTACTTGTACAGCATATAGTTTCCAGATTGGTCTTCTACTTTATTGAGTTGCCAAACTATATCTTTACCACTTCCGTTACCTATTCGAGCGTCGTTTGTTACTCCATACTCCATTGTCATACCTGATTTTGTTTCCACTACAAAATAAATGATATTACTCGCTTCTTTCAGTGTAATGCGAGAAAAGGCTTCATTTTTTGTGCTATAAGTGGAGTTATTTGTGCCATAGCCTCCACTCATCAGCACTAATCTGTTACCATCTAAAGAAAGCCCATCATCAGAAAACAATTTGGGTGGAGATGGATAATTGTCATGATAATGGTCTTTCGGAACTCTCGTAATCGCAGAGCCTATTCCCATATTCCAGCCAAAGCCCATTAAGCCTATACCACTTTGACTACTGTATTCTAAGCTCAAACTTGGCTCAACACCTTTTGTTCCCGAAGGTAAAGCAATTGGAATAGAGTAGGTAGCTGCACCAGTAAGTGATACACTATTTAGTCCTTTTATTGTACCTACGGGCAGTTTAGTATCTATTACCTGTTTTATGGGAGAACTCGGAACTACCGTAGAATACGTAACTGGTGGTATTTTATCTTCAATATTAATCTGACAAGATACCGAATTAGTTACATTAACATTATTAACTACATTAGTTACGCTATGTGAAATATAATAAGTACCCGTAACAGGGACACTGATACAACCACTTGGTGCACTGGATGTAAAAGATAAGTTGTTTGGTCCCGAAATAGTCCACTGATGTTGCCCACTTTGAAAAGAACCCGTAAAGTTAATACCTAAGGGAGTACTTGAACCAGGGCAAGCCGCTTGCGAAAAACTAAAAATAGGATTTACTCCTGATGCTGGTGGATAGGTACTACCACAAGGTTGTGCAATTATCTTTGCTAATACTAAGCCATATACAAGTAATGTTATTACTATATTTTTATAAAATTTTAGTGTTAATTTTTTCATGAAATTAGGTATTTAAAGGTAAAAGAATAAGATTATTTTTTCAAGCAGTCTATTTCCAAATAAAGAGGAGATTCTTTTATTAAAGTGTCTTTTTGGTACTGCATGGGAAAAAAACATTTACTTTTATCTGCAATAGTGATAGGTACTTTAGTATTACAAACTGCACTACAAGCAAAACCACCAACAACTTTTGATGTTATTCCTGTATTATCAGAAAAAACCATTGTATAATTGAATAGACCTGTATAGGTAGAATCTTTTGATACCTCACCGTGCCATGCCGTATAGGATAATTCAGGATTAAAAACTTCTGTTTTCCAAATCAATTTCCCTTCTGCATTATTGATAGTAATTTGTTTTACTGTCAATTTTTTTTGGTCGTAAAATGGCTTAAAAACATCATTAATACCATCGCCATTAGGCGTAAAGACATTGGGTATAAAGACTTTTGTGTCGCCTATATTGATTAATACAGGCTCTGCACCGCAGCAACCTTTGTAAGGATCTCCTTCTGGTAGTAGCGTAAATGCACTTACAAGGAGTACTGAAATAGCAAAAAATAATCGTTTCATAGTTTATGTATTTTTTAGTTGTGAAGAAAAAATATTTAGATTTTAGTTATTTTCCATTGTTTAGTATAGCTACCAGATTTGAGCATTAATAGGTAAATACCAGGAGGAAAGTCATTAATTTCCATTTCTGTCCTTGATGCAGCAGATTTGGACAATACCATTTGCCCTACCGAGTTGTACAATTCATAGTTTCCTTTGAGTTCTTCTCCCTGCTGAGAAATGCTAATTAGGTCAGTTGCTGGATTGGGAAAAATTAAAAAGTCTGTTTCAGGATTAGAAGAATCTGCTATTAGATTAGCCGTTTCATGTTTCGCACCATACTTTTCAGCATTGTTCTTTTGCGATTTGAAATCTACACCTGTACTGGCGTACCTCAAAATACGATTTCCAGCTGCATCGTAATCGAAATTAATGGTTTCTTTTCCTGAGCATTTGTGTCCCGAGAAGCTATTACTAATCCAAACACCGTAGGTAGTACCCCAAGGCGTAACAGGGGACACGACCGACCACTGTGCTTTTAATTCTATTGCTACAATTTGTAGGCAAAAGAAAAATACAATTTGTAATTTCATGTTAATGATTTTAAAAGTTAAAAAATAAAAAATAAAAAAGGTATAGCGTGGCTCAGAGCAACACGTGCAAGTGTTACTTTGTGATAAACCAACGATGTGAAATAAATCTAAACTGGCAGGTACATTTTCAAGGCTGTTTTGAGGTAAAAAGGGAGATTTTCAAAACAATAAAAAAAAGCGCAAGCCATTCCTTAAATTGCTTAGTAGAGGCTCATCGAAAACCCAATTAATAGCAAAAGGAACGTCTGCGCTATATCATATATAGACAGACGTTTCGCAGATTGCTACCATGAGTTGACTAATTTGAAATTTTCGATGATTTCTACTACAACTAATAGTATCTTAATCTAATGCGAAACGCAATAGTACTTTTTATAATTTAATGCTGCAATACTAAGTATTATTTTTTAGAAAGTCAAATTTTTTTTAATTTTTTTTAGAAAATAATTAGAATAAAAAAATAGTGAAGAATTTTAAAGGAAATAACTCAGTAGGCGTCTTGCTTGGAGTTTCTTTTTTGAGCGGTTTAAATTTAACAAGTTTTTACAAGTTGTCAAACACAAAATAACATTAGAATAGCTACCTATTTTGTCCCAAAGCGAACAAATCGTCTTGAATTTTTTTTCTTCGGGTGCGTTCTTCTAATCGTATGGGCGGTGCGATACGCTCGTTGCAATCTTTGACAGCACAACGCTGACAGGTAACGCCAACTTCTCGTTTGCTGATAGATGGGTCGTCAAGAAATTTTATTTTTTTACGTAAAGAAGCATCGATTTGTAAACCTATGGTCACGCTTACATCGCTATTAGGCGATGGCGATGATGACTTTGCAACGGTAAAACAAAGGTACTCGTCTTTGGAATCTATATAAGCGGATTTTTGTACATCGGACAAAAATGTAGTGATTTTGTTTTTTGCCAAATGCAAATCTTTGACTAAACTGGTAGCCAACCAACGGCGACAGTAGTCTTCATTTAAGCCATTAGAATGTGGCTGATGACGATGATACAAATGCAACTCTTTGTCGATTTCGAAGTTGTCATTGTCTGTATTGTGTATAAAACGTAGGAAAAATAGCTTTTCTATACCAAAAAAACGAGGTAAAACATTAAAACGTTGAAAAAGTGTTTCGGCAGAAACTTGGTATTTTTCTAACAGGCTGGGTAAAAATGCAGCATCATAATGAGGCATTTCAAACCATTCTCTTATATCTTTTATGAAACGCTCCCGAGGCATCAAAATAGCTACGGCAAAATAGGCAGCTTTGTAATTGTTTAAAACCTCCTCGAAAGTATTTGCCCGCAAGCCAGAAATTGTGCGTTGTGTAATGTTTAAATATTTGAAGCCTAACTCTTTGGCAAGCTGATATGTTTTTTGATTTTCGCTCAGTAATCCATTGAGTAAAATTGTATTTTGCTCAGGAATAGCGACCGACCGAAAATGCTGTAAGGCTTCGTGTTGTGCTAATCCATCTTCGATTATTTTCATGCCGAACTCTTTTACCAAAATATCAGTAATTTTATTGGACGTAAACAGTTGATTATCAGCGTTTTGTTTTTCATCTAAAAACCGATCTGCCATTTTTTCTATGTCTTCAAAATAATTGTTGTGCAACTCTTGATAAGCACGTAAGGCTCGGTAGTAAAAATTTTCTTCACGCAAAGCGTACGTACGTCCTATCTCTACGAGTGTAGAAATGAATGCGCCAACTTTAATCGGAGCTTCGGCAATGATTTCTACTACTTTTTGAAAATCAATACCAAATAAATCGAGTGGGAGTTCATTTAAAAAATTAGAATTGAGCAAATCGCCCAAAGGAGTGAGATTTTTGCTCATATTGGCGGAGCAAAGTTCTTCAGGAGTAGTGTCTAAAACTTGTGCGAGGACTTCTATTTTATCTTCTTTTGGAAATTTTTTGCCCTTTTCTATTTCATTGAGGTAGGACATAGAAATTTTAGTGCGCTCTGCAAACTCACCAAATAACAAACCTTTTGCTTGTCGCAGTTGCTTTACTTTTAAGCCAAATATTATTTTCTGATAGTTAGATTTTTGCTGCATACGTAGGCGTATCTTTTCGGAAATATGTACTAAAAGAAACATTCAACTATTAACGCTGACAGGGTTCAAAACCTACCAGCGTTAAAACTCTGTATTTACTCATTAATCCCTATGCCTAATACTGCAATTGCTTTTTCAGAAGCTATTTGTTCGGCAGATTTTTTATTGAAATCGTCGGCTGTTGCTATTTTTTCTCCGTCCACCATCACGGCAACTTTAAAGCGGTCACGTTTTTCAAATTTATACTTTGCTATTACTTTGTAAGCGATTATTTTTCCGTGCTTTTGGCTCCATTCCAACAATTGACTTTTGTAATTGTCGTCGTAAGTTTCCAATTCGTGCATATCTACATACCGACGTAAAACATTGGTAATGACGTACTTTTTTGTAAGTACATATCCTAATTCCAGATATACTGCGCCTACCAAAGCCTCGAGTGCGTTGCCCAACATGGTTTGACTGATACGGGTATGATTGTATTCTGTAAGAATAATATCTAAGCCCATATCTTCACTGATTTTATTCAGGGATTCACGTTTTACGATTTTAGAACGCATTTTTGTCAAATATCCTTCGTCTTTATTGGGATATTTTTTGAATAGATATTCTGCTACGATAGAGCCTAAAACGGCATCGCCAAGGTATTCCAAACGCTCATTGTTACTGCTGTGCGTTTTTTCTACGACTTGTGGTACGTTGTTAGGTGTATTGCTCGGATTATTACTGGATTTATGATAAAAAGCCAGTTTGTACAAATGCAAACGAGTAGGCGTAAAACCAAGAATTCCTCTTAGCCTACGTGCCAATTCCTTATCTTTTGAAAAGTAATAACTGTAAATCTTTCGAACTACTCGCACAAATTTTTTTTATTTAATTGTTACCTATTAAACCGTTTGTAGTAAATTTTTTTGTAAAAGCTTAGCCAATAGCTCTTTGTTTAGCAAAAACGATTTTTTCATAAAAAACTGCTTTGTTTTACATCAGTTTTGTTGTGAGCAGGAGCTCCCAACGTACATGGCTAAGCTTTTACATTTTTTTTAAACGCTTACGAAACAGTTTAATATTATTTTTATTTATATTTTCTTGAAAATCAACGAAGTATTATGTCCGCCAAAACCAAATGTATTACTTAATACGACATTTACTTTGCGTTGTTGCGCTTTGTTGAAAGTTAAATTTAATTTAGGGTCTATTTCAGGATCATCTGTAAAGTGATTGATAGTTGGCGGAATAAAACTGTTTTCCATTGCCAAAATACCAGCAATTGCTTCTATCGCTCCAGCTGCACCGAGCAGGTGACCTGTCATAGATTTTGTAGAACTAATATTCATGTTGTAAGCAGCTTCGCCAAAAACAGCTACGATTGCTTTCAACTCTGCATTGTCGCCCAAAGGCGTAGAAGTTCCGTGCGTATTGATGTAATCTATCTCGTTTTTATCAATTTTTGCATCAATTACAGCTTCTTCCATGCAGCGCATAACGCCAACGCCGTCAGGATGCGGAGCTGACATGTGATAGGCATCGCAACTCATACCTGCGCCTACTACTTCGCAATAAATCTTTGCGCCACGTGCTACGGCGTGTTCGTATTCTTCTAAAATCAAAGAGCCGCTTCCTTCGCCCAAAACGAAACCATCACGGTCTTTGTCGTAAGGTCGAGATGCCAATGTTGGTTCGTCATTGCGCTCTGACATAGCTTTCATAGAGGTAAATCCACCAACTGCAGTTGAGGTAATTACCGCTTCTGAGCCACCCGAAACTATAATATCCGCACGTCCCATTCTGATATAATCAAACGCATTGATGATAGCGTGAGATGAAGTTGCGCAAGCCGATACAGGTGCGTAATTTACACCTCCGAAGCCATATCTTATGGCAATCATACCGCCTGCCATGTTAGAAATCATTTTTGGAATCATAAAAGGATTAAAACGAGGCAAGCCCGAACCTTTTACGTAATCCGCAATTTCATTTTCCAAAGTACCCAAACCGCCAATACCAGAGCCAAAAATAACACCTACACGATTGAGGTCTATTTTTTCTAAATCAAGACCGCTATCTTTTAGTGCTTCGTCTGTACTTGCAATAGCGAGTTGCGTAAAACGGTCATTTTTACGGATGTCTTTTTTTTCAAAATATAACTCAGGGGCAAAACCCTTTACTTCTCCTGCAAATTGAGTTTTGAAATTAGAAGCATCAAAATGTGTAATAGCAGCGATGCCACTTACGCCATTTTTCAACCCTTCGAGGTATTCTGCTTTATTATTTCCGATAGGCGTGATTGCTCCTATGCCTGTAACAACAACTCTTCTCATCTGATAAATTTTTGGTTTACTGTAAGTGCTAATTTCTAATTAAAAATGAATAATTAAAAATATAAATAGCTCGTAATCAATTTATTATAAAAAAATTGCCCTATTACTGGTACAAAAAATATCAAAATTTAGGTAAGAAAAAAATAAAATTTTGCTTTTTTCAAGTCTAAATAACGCCAAAATAGTTTATTTTTTTGTTATTAAACGAAATAAAACAACTAATAATTAGTTTCTACGAAAAATTTCAATTTGGTATTTTTTGAGTAATAGGGCAACCAGATATTAGCCTGCGTTTGCTTCTAAGAAAGCTACAGCCTCACCAACTGTGGTGATTTTTTCAGCTTGTTCATCTGGAATAGTAACATTGAATTCTTTTTCAAATTCCATGATAAGCTCCACCGTATCAAGGGAATCTGCGCCCAAGTCGTTTGTGAAGCTTGCTTCTGATGTTACTTCTGATGCGTCCACACCTAATTTGTCGACGATGATTTTGGTTACTCTTTCAGTAATTGTTGACATTTTAATACTCTTTAAAATTTTTGAGTTTGATAAATTCGGCACAAATATACACCTTTTGAATATGTAGGTACAATTATTTCTATTTTTTTTTAATTAAAGTATTTATTTGCCAAAAATACTGCCACGTTTTTTATATTTGATAAATTTTTATGTGAAAAAGTTTACAAAATTTGCAGTTTTGCAAATTTTAGCATAATCCGTTTTTTAGGTTCGTCAGAAAGTGGGAATTCGATGGTCGCTACACGATTATCATTTGCACCGTCCACCAAAAGCACTTTGCCTTCTCCAAATTTTAGGTGTAAAACACGCTGTCCTGCTTGTATTTCGTCTGGTTTTGCTACTTTGAAGTTGGCAACATCAGCTGCCGAAATCTGAACTACTTGCGCTATGGGCTTAAAATTTCCTACTAATTTTGTCCTCGGAGCTTCTTCTAAAAATGCGCCTGCTGATTTTGGTACAATACTTTCCACATTATGTGCAGCGATTTCTTGCATAAAACGGCTTGGGTCATTGTAGCGAATTGTTCCGTGACGCATACGGCTACCTGAGTAAGTGAGCGTCAAATAACGCTCGGCACGTGTGATGGCAACGTAAAAAAGGCGACGCTCTTCATCGATACCTTCGGGCGTATCCAAGGACATAAAAGATGGGAACAGTGTTTCTTCCAAACCAACCACAAAAACCGACTTAAATTCCAATCCTTTTGAGGAGTGAACAGACATCAAGGTCACGGTATCTGGATTTTCCGCCGTGTTATCAGCGTCGGTCAATAAGATAATATTTTGCAAATAAGTGGACAACGATTTATCGGTAACTTGCTCCGTATCAATCACTATTTCATCATTTTCAACAAATTCTTTGATACCATCGAGCAAAGAGGTAACATTGTCCAAACGCCCAATTCCCTCTTCGGTCGTGTCTGCTTTAAGCGTATCTATCAATTTGGATTGTTTGGCAACAAACAGTGCAACATCGTAGGCAGTTCCTTTTTCGGCACGTTTTTGTGCCAAAGAAATCAGTTCTACGAAGTCATTTATACCTCGTCTTGCAGCTGTGCTTACTTGTACTTCGCCGAGGCATTGCCACATCGGACGTTGTGTTGCACTGGCAAGTTCTGAAATTTTTTCAATTGCAGAATCGCCCAAACCACGACGAGGATAATTCAAAACTCTGCGCAATGCTTCTTCGTCATTTTGATTGCTGACCAAACGCAAATACGCTACCAAATCTTTTACTTCTTTGCGCTGATAAAACGACATTCCGCCAAAAATTCGATACGCTATGTTATAACGACGTAAAAATTCTTCAAAAATACGAGATTGTGCGTTTGTTCTATATAAAATCGCAATATCTGCATTATCTATATGAAAGCGATTTTTTTGCTCTAAAATCAAATCTACCACTCGTTTTCCTTCTTCATTGTCACTTTGCGTCTTGATAATTTTTATTTTATTACTATCAGAAACGTCTTTATCTGTCCAAATGTCTTTTTTAATTTGTTTTTTATTAAAAGTAATGACGTCATTTGCTGCCTGAACAATAAAATGTGTCGAACGATAATTTTGTTCGAGTTTGAAAGTTTTTAAGTCTTTAAATTCCTTTTCAAAATCCAAAATGTTATCAATTGTAGCACCACGAAACGAGTAAATACTTTGGGCATCATCGCCAACTACACAAAGATTTCTGGTACTATTTGGAAAAGTAACCAATTTTTTCAAAATGCCGTACTGTAAAAAGTTAGTATCTTGAAACTCGTCCACCATATAATATTTGAATTTTTGCTGGTATTTTTCTAAAACGCCATCAGGGTTTCGGTGCAGCAAAATATAAAATTGATAGAGTAAATCGTCAAAATCCATCGCACTTGCTCGTTTGCATCGCAAGGTATATTCTTCGTATATTTTATGAAAAAATGGTCTTTTTGCCAAACGGTCTTGCGACATAAATTCTTCATTTTGTCCATAAGCCTTCGGCGAAACCAAATTATTTTTAGATAAAGAAATACGAGATTTCATCGCATTTGGATTATAAACGGCTTTGTCAAGGTTGTATTCTTTCAAAATTGCCTTGATAACGCCTTCGCTATCGTCGCTATCGTAAATGGTAAAATTTTTGGTAAAGCCGATTTTTTCTGCTTCCGAGCGCAGTATTCGAGCAAAAATAGAGTGAAAAGTACCTGCCCAAACACGGTTTCCATTTTCGCCAACTACTTTTACAATACGCTCTTTCATCTCTTTGGCGGATTTGTTCGTAAAAGTCAAAGACAAAATTTCCCAAGGCTTTGCTCCCGACTGTATCAGGTGTGCGATGCGATAAGTCAAAACACGAGTTTTGCCAGAACCTGGGCCGGCGATAACCAAAACTGGTCCATCAGTTTGTGTTACAGCGTTTCGTTGTACAGGGTTTAGTTCGTTTAAATAATTGCTCATAGTGAATAGGCGTATAGAAATAATCGACAATTTTTTTGTCGTTGTAAAAATAATATAAGAAAGCCCCATCCCGACCTTCCCCAAAGGGAAAGAAGAAATTGAGGAAGTTACGTTGTTATTTTTACAACGACTTCCCTTTAAAAAAATTGTGGTTATTTTAGCCCAACTACTCATAGGCTATTGTATCATTTTTTATTTTCCATAAAAAACGTTTTAATATTTTTTATATTTAAAACATTTTGAGTGCAAAGATATGACTTTAAAAATAAAAACAATTGTTTTTGAGGAATTTTATAAAACAAAAAACCCGTTATACTTTTGGTGTGGCGGTTTTTTTATTTCAAAATAAATTTTAAAAATTTTTCGCCTTGCGTGGTGTTCAGTATTGAAAACCCAACTACTACTTTGGTATTCTCAATAAGCAACCACAAGAGGAAAAAAATAAAAAAATAATTTTTTTCTTGCACTATTCAAAACAAAATACTATATTTGCATTAGCATAGCTTTACTATGCCTTAATTTTAATATTTTGCGTTTCGCATTGTAAGATACTGTTTGTTGTAGTAAGAAAAGTAGAAATTTCAAATCAATTAACATTCAGTAGCAACTGCCAAACGTTTGCGTTGTCTGTACTATCTTCTCGATATATAGAAAAGCGCAGGCGTTTCTTTGCTATTGGTTGGGTTTTCTACTACCTCTTACTAAGCAAAGGAATGGCTTGCGCTTTTTTTATGGAAAACAAATTCCTCCCGACCCTAAAAAAACGCCCGCCTTAGTTTATATTTTCATCTTTTAATCAGTGTATTACCTTTGAACTGTTAAGGGTTATACTCAAAAAAAATTACACATGAAACAGCACCCGACACTAAGGCGCATGGCGAAGCCTTGCCTTATTAATTCAACGTTAAAGTCGCTGAGAGGCAACCCTTTTCATCTTCTTTTTTCGTACCTTTCACTCCTATTGCTGCGGTTGCGGCATAGTGAACCCTTTATTTTTTTACTTTTTATAAAATTTTATGTTATGAGAAAGAATATTTTTATGATTGGCTTTTTGTGTTTTATAGTGCAGGTGGTTGCTTGTGGGCAGGAGAAGAAGCCTGTAATAGACCAAGTTCAAATTCCCAAAGCTATAGAAAATACAGATTCGTTAGTAAATCTAAATAGACTTAGTGACGATGATATAAAAATTCTTCAAATCAAAAAATCTCAAAATCGATTTAAAATTCGAACAGACAGTATTTATGATAAGCTTAGTATAAATGAAGCTCCGTTATTTGTATATAATAGATATGTGGACATTGTTAGCCCTAAAGATAATAAAATTATTAAGACTATCGATATACAATCATTCAATCCCTACAATGATATTCAAAGATTTGAACCAATTTACAACCAATTAATAGGAAAAGTAAGACTAAAAGAAAAAAATAAAGAGAGTATTCGCAGTTTTTTACCAGAAACTCAATATGCGAAAATACCTGATGCTGATGAACAAGACTGGGCAGAAATATTTAGCGGTGTTAAAGTTGCTAACAATAATTATGTCATAGCAACTTTTGCTTTTGAGTGGTTTGGAGTAGATGACAGAGATGAATTTAGTCGAGGAGAATTCTCTACCACAACAATTGTAGTTTGGGATACGCTCGGACGTGAGATTTTTAAATCAAAATTTGATGGAGCATTTCCATATTCTGAAATATCAATTGATGGAAAATATCTTCTTCTAAATGGTGGAAAGTACTACGGTGGTTATAGTCCTTTTAATCTTATTAAATTGATAAATATAAATTCTTTACAAGAAATTCCACTAAAACTAATCCCAGAGAAACGCTCTATTATTATTTCATATTCCCCCTTAACTACTTATTTAGTACTACATTCTGAGTTTTTAGAAAATGCTCCTATTACTAATTTTCTGATTATAGATAGTAAAAAAGAAAAACTATATGTGTATAAAAACACAGGACTGATTCAAAGCATCAAAAAAATAAACAATGAAAATATGACCAAATATTCTCCCAAAACGTAACTAAGAGAAATTAAGTTAAAACAAAAATTCGAAAACTATAAAAACAACAAATAACAAGAAACAAATAATAACAAAAATAAAATGTTTTAT
>JANMGN010000764.1:0-1892 GCA_031374645.1 Chitinophagales bacterium
ATTAAAAGTACAAAGTACGGCACGTATAACTTCGTACAGCATTATCTGTTTCAATTCCAAAGTGGTTCGATTAAAAGCCGATACTTTCAAATATATAAATATTTGATTTTCAGCTTGTTACGACGACAAAAAGTGTAAGAAATTACACTTTTTGTCGTCGATGAGCAAAGATATGTTTTTATAGGGACTTCGACAACTTTTTAAATGCCTTATTTTCAGCATTTTAGATATATTTTCCAACGATGTCAATGAACTTTAGGGCATTTTTTGATAAAATAAAAATCAGCGACAACTTGATTTTTGATAATCGTCTGATAATCAAATAATTATAAAAAATTATCTAAACTGTTTTTTTCCTTGCCGATAATCTCTTTTTCAAGCCATTTTTCATTTCGGCTCGTAAAGATAATAAAACTATCGTAGTCTTTATCTAATATTTTTTTAGCCTCCGCTTTGAGTTCGAGCAACTGCACAGGCGAAAGTTCTCCTTCAAAAACAGAGTTTTGTATCCAGTTCAGATACTTCCGACAAAGTTTGAGCATCTTAACAACCCTTTTTTCGCCACAATCATATATTGCTATTACATACATGTTATTTAAAATGTTTTATTTTCAAATATTCGAGAACACTATATTTATAAGTTCCCTTATGCCTTTCTTAAAAAAAATAAGTAGTATTTTGATTTGATCATATTTAATTAGTTGGGCTAAAATAATCGCAATTTTTTTAAAGGGAAGTCGTTGTAAAATAACAACGTAACTTCCTTAATTTCTCCTTTCCCTTTGGGGAAGGTCGGGATGGGGCTTTCTTATGTTATTTTACAACGACAAAAAAATTACTGATTATTTCTATACGCCTACTTACCACCAAATTTTAAAAGGTTTATACTCCTCATCTATACCCAAGATGTATTTCTGAACTTTGTAACATTCGAGTTTTATGAGGTGTTTATAGCTCACGTTTTTATCGAGCGCACGATGCTTAATGGTCTCTTTTATACGCTCTTCCCAATCCCGTACAAATATTTGTTTGCCTGTTTTATTGAGCAAACAACCATTGAGGTTGGTATCAAAGTGTTTTGCTTGCAGCTCTTTTTTATTCAACACCTTAAAAATGGCTCTGTCCACCAAAATAGGTTTAAAAATCTCTGCTATATCCAGTGCGAGTGAATAACGTCGTGCGCCAGGCTCGTGCAAAAAACTAATCGTTGGGTTAAGCTGTGTGTGATATATCTGATTGAGCGTCAAGGAATAACACATCATATTGCCGAACGAAACAAGCGCATTGACTTCGTTGCTTGGCGGTTGTTTGGATCGGTTGCCCATCTCAAAATCATTGATAATCAAATTAAAAGCATTGTAATATAGTTTTCGACAGTTGCCTTCGATACCCATTAGCGAAGGCACATCCGTTTGGAGCTCGATTTTTTCCCGCAAGGCATCTATTTGCTCAATGTAAGGCTCCATATCACGACCTCGTTTGTCATAATACCTTAGGTTTTTGACCATATTCCAAGTTGCGCCATCAATAAATGCTTTTGCCAAATGCAAACGTTTTCTTTTATCCAAGTAGGCTTTGGTTTGCTCTATTTGCATTTTTCCAGCGAGCAAATAATCTTTGGGCATAAATGAGCCCGTATAATTTTCGTAGTAGCCGAAAAAATGTACCGCAATACCTTCTTGTCCCAAGAAATTGTACAGCGCAGAGTTAGCATCGAGCTCACCGAAACAATAGAGCGCTTCGACGGTTTCGATGGGTAAATATTTGGCAGGTTGGGCTTTGCCATTTTCGTCAGTAGCGACAAAACACAAGGTATTGTCTTTGCGGCTCATACGTCCAGGATTGAAAAGGTAGTAGGTGCGTTTCATTTTTAAAATTTAATTATTTTTATA
>JANMGN010000765.1:0-6419 GCA_031374645.1 Chitinophagales bacterium
CGATTATTTCTATACACCTACTTATTATAAAATATATATTTGCTCAAAATTACTATCCAGATTTTTATGAAAAAAATATTATTTTCTCTTTTTGTTGCTCTATTGATAAGTAATATTTTGCACGCTCAAAATAATATCAACCTGACAGATGCTGCTTCGGTAGGTATGGGAGGCAATACGACTACGGCTTCGAGTTTGCAAAGTATTTTGGGAAACCCTGCTCTTTTTGCAAAGGATAACGGAAAGACAATCGTAAGTGTAGGCGCACAAAATCGCTTTCAAATCGGAGAACTAAATCTGTTCACGGCTGGTGCGATGATTAAGAAAAAAGACAATGCTTTTGGTATGCAGGTAAAATATGTTGGTGTGACCGATTTAAGGCAAATTGGCTTCGGATTTTCTTATGGAAGACGTATTTTTGCCAAATTAGACCTTGCTTCCAGAATACATTTTTCTCAATTGGATTTGGGCGTTTATGGTAAAAAAGCTATCGTAGATGCTGATTTGGGCTTGTATTCAGCTCTAAACAAGCAAATTTCGTTTGGTTTTTGGGCGAAAAACTTAATTCACAGTAGATTTTCAGCAACTGAAAATACAGAAACAGCATTACATTTGGGATTTGCATATTCGCCTTCGGATAAGGTAAAATTTTGTGCAGAAAGCGAAAAATACCTTTCTCAACAAATCCGTTTCAAGGCTGGCATAGAGTATTTTGCGGTTAAAAATTTGGCGTTTCGAGCAGGATTTCAGTCTGCACCGTCTATGCCTACTTTTGGTGTTGGCTATATGTCAAATAAAATAAAATTGGATATTGGAGCTGCGCTTCATCCTAATTTGGGTGTTACGAGTGCTTTTAATATTTCGTTTTTGATGTAACATTGAACCCTGTACAGGGTTTCAATTAAAAAATACCCCTGTCAGGGTTCTATGTTTTTGTGAAAAATATGTCAGCAGTAGAAAAAATGAATTTTTTAGGTTTTTCCGAAACACCTTTTTTGTTTGTAATAGATTTTGAAGGAAAAAACCTACACGTAATGCGCTTAGAAGAAGCCGAAAAAAATGATTTCTTATTTGATATTCAAGGCATTACAAATTATGATTATGCTAAAAGTGAAAAAATAAAAAGTGATTTTCTGTGGAAAAAAATACCACAATCTTTTGAAACTTATCAAAAATCTTTTGACACTATACAAGAAGGTTTACATCGTGGCGATTCGTTTTTGAGTAATCTGACGTGTAGCACTATGTTAGAAACTGACTTGAGTTTAGAACAAATTTTTAGTGCAAGCAAAGCAAAATATAAGTTACTTTTTAAAGAAAAATTTGTCTGTTTTTCGCCCGAAATTTTTATAAAAATAAATGAGCAAGGTGTTATATCGTCGCATCCGATGAAAGGCACTATAGATGCAAATATTCCAAATGCCAAACAGTTGATTATCAATGATTTAAAAGAAAAAGCAGAACACAATACGATTGTTGATTTGATAAGAAATGACCTGAGTAAAGTAGCAAAAAAAGTACGTGTAACGAAGTTTCGTTATGTGGATTTATTGCAAACAAATGATAAAAATTTGTATCAAGTGAGTTCTGAAATTCAAGGCGATTTGCCAGCGAATTGGAAAGCTAATATTGGTACTATCCTGAAAATGCTTTTGCCCGCAGGCTCAATATCAGGTGCGCCAAAACAAAGTACCATAGATTTGATAAAAAAAGCAGAAACTTTTGATAGAAATTACTACACAGGAATTTTTGGAATCTTTGACGGAAAAACCTTAAACAGTGGCGTTATGATTCGTTTTATTGAAAAAAAAGAAGAACAATTCTTTTTTAAAAGTGGTGGTGGCATTACCATTTTTTCTGATGTAAATGCTGAGTATCAAGAGTTTATAAACAAAATATATGTACCCATTTCTTGAAACTATACGTTTCAATTCCATTATAGTCCCTTTTGTGCAAGAGCATCAGGACAGAATAAATCGCACGTTTTTGCATTTTTATCCCGATGAAAAACCTTTGGATTTGGCTAACATTTTGCGAGAAATCAAGGCTCAAAACCAAGACTTTTTACTGGGTTCTCCTGTCGTAAAATGCCGTTTGTGCTACAATGACAGTACATATAAATACGATTTAGAGCCTTATCAGATAAAAAAAATCGAAACTATAACGCTCAAACAAGTAGCAGATGATTTTGATTACACATTCAAATACGCAGACCGCACGCTTTTAAATAATCTGAAAGGAAATGAAAACGAGATTTTGATGCTAAAAAAAGGTTTAGTAACAGATACCTCTTACGCAAATATTGCTTTTTTTGATGGTAAAAAATGGGTTACACCAGAAAAACCACTTTTAGAAGGTACAAAAAGAAGTGCTTTATTGCAGCACAAAATTATCCAAACACTCAATATAAGTGTAGAAGATTTGCAAAAATTTTCACATTTCAAACTTTTTAATGCCATGATAGACTGGCAGGAAGCGACTACGCACGATATTTCTAAAATAAAATTATAAAAACGATGTTCTCAAGAATTTATATTTTCTTTTTTCTTTTTCTAATAAGTGGAAACACGCTTGCCCAAAATTTTTGCACGTTACCTTACAAAGGAAAAGTTCGTGCTGCGGCAAAAACGAGCATTAGCAAAGGAAAGTTGCAGACATACAACACAGTGGGCGAATTTTTAGCAAGCCTTCCGACGGACGGCTATATGAGAAAAACAAGTATCAATAACAACTCTTTGCGCACACGGGACGAAGATATGAATATTTTTATCAGCAATGCTACTATTTTTTACATGAAAAAAGAAGCAGACAACGATTTGCACGTTATTATTGGTGATGTAATAGATGGCACAAAAACAAACCTTTTGACCATAGAAATAGCGGGTTTACCAAGCGTTTCATCTGCTGATTACAGTACACTTTTGGAGGCACGGAAATCAATTTATTACCAATTTCAGCCGTTTTTTGACAGTAAAAGAAAGTCGCAATTGCTACGAAAACCTTATCCGCAAATAGCAGTGACGGGTTCGCTTTTTTTTGACAATTGGCACTACGCAGCAAGCAACGATATTACTCGTCCTAAGACAGTTTTTGAGCTGCATCCTGTAACGAAAATAGTATTTTTGAAAAAGTAAGGGTTCATTTGTGACTTCGGCATTAAGCCGCTAAAAATCATAGATGAACCCCAATAAATACTCTAAAACACTGATTAAGAGCTGTTTATATTCGCAAAAATTGCTGTTATTCTTCAATATAATCCAAATCTTTTCCAAAAGTTTCTTCCATAAAATACATCGCAAGTGCAGCGATAACAAAAGTAACGACAAACAAAACCCAAGCAGCATTTATCAGCCCGATACTGTCTTTCAATATTTTCATAATTGCTGCAATAGGGACAAGTAAGCCACGAGCAAAATTAGGAATAGTTGTAGTGGCAGTTGCCCTGATATTTGTACCAAAATGCTCTGCTCCAACCATCACAAACAACGCCCAATAGCCCATGCCTATACCGAGTAAAAATATTTTGAAATAAAAAAAGTTGCGTGAAATATCGCCCGAAAGCAAGTAAAAGCTGGTCGTAAAAGTAGCTATTGTAATAAAAGTAAGTAAGGCTTTTCTACGACTTTTTAGATATTGGCTCAAAAGCCCACTTGCCAAATCGCCAAAAATAAGACCAACATAACACCACATTACGGCTGCGCCAGGGTTTTCAGGAGCATCTGTCATACCGAAGTTTTTCCCAAATTCTGGTGCAAGTGTCACGAGTTGTCCGAGAACAAACCAAGTTGGTAAACCTATCAAAATACATTTTAAATACTTGATAAACAGGTGTTTATGCTGAAAAAATATAAAAAAATTACCTCTCGAAACTGCCTTGTTTTTTATTTTACCGAATAGACCAGATTCTAAAACAGAAACTCTTAAAAGTAATAATCCAAGTCCCATTCCTGCTCCAACTAAATACGCCGTGCGCCAGTCAAAAGTGATGCTCACAAAGTACGCCAACACTGCACCAGCTACACCAACGCCAGCTACTATGGTTGTCCCGATGCCACGATTTTCTTTGCTCATCACTTCGCTCACGAGCGTAATGCCTGCGCCCAATTCGCCAGCCAAACCAATACCAGCTACAAAACGCAGCCATTCGTATTGTTCCAAATTGGTGACATAAGCATTAGCTGCATTCGCCAGCGAGTAGAGTAGGATAGAGCCGAAAAGGACAGAAAGTCTGCCCAATTTATCGCCCATAATTCCCCAAACTAAGCCGCCAATCAACATTCCGCCCATTTGCCAAGCCAAAGGATCTGCGCCAACTTGTTTGATTTGTTCGGCACTAAGTCCCAAATCTTTGAGGCTTTGCACCCTTACCACACTGAACAAAATCAGGTCATAAATATCCACCAAATAACCAAGTGCTGCAACAGCAACGGTTATCCAAATCATTTTTTCTTTTGATATTTCCATTATATTATTTTGATAATCAGCGAGTTATTAAAAATTTAGGAGTTCGTCATATACCAAATCCATTGGCAAACCCATGATATTGGAATATGTACCTTCTATTTTAGCAATTTTTGTCAAACCAATCCATTCTTGAATCGCATAAGCACCTGCTTTGTCAAAAGGTTTATATGTATTGATATAAAATACGATTTCTTCTTGCGTCAATGTTTTGAAAAAAACCTTTGATACACCCGAAAAGACAACTTTTTTTTCTTTAGAAAGCAAGCAAACACCTGTAATAACTTCGTGCATTTTCCCCGAAAGTGCTGTCAAAATATTTACCGCATCATCAAAATCTGTTGGTTTTCCGTATATTTTATTTTCTAAAATAACTACACAATCAGAAGCGACGATAATCTCTTCATTTTCAATGAATTGTAACGCTGCCGTTGCTTTTTTTACAGCCAAAAAAGCAGGAACTTCCCTTACATCGAGGTCGTCGGGATAAGTTTCTTCTACGTCAGCGAGTTTGATTTCAAACTCAAAACCAGCTTCTGCCAGCAATTGTTTGCGACGTGGCGATTGCGAAGCTAAGATTATTTTTCTTTTTATCATAAAAATTATTCAACTTTGTGGCTGCAAAAGTAACGTTTTATATGTAAAATATGAAATTTTGAAATAATTAAAACCTAATTTGACAACCTTTTAAAGTAAAATTTTTTGTAAAAAAATGGAAGAAGCGATTGTAAATCAATCTTTTTTGGTGGAAAAAATGGAAGGCAAAGGCGGTTGGACTTTTGTACAAATTCATGCGATTGCACAAAGCAGAAATACTCCTTTTGGAATGGTTCGAGTGAGAGGTTTTATAGATGATTTTGAGCTAAATCAATACAATTTGATGCCTATGGGAAATGGAAATTTATTTCTGCCATTGAACATAAAACTCCGCAAAGCGATACAAAAAAAGGAAGGCGATACGGTGCATATAAAACTATATTTGGACAGTAGTCCGCTGATTATTCCTGATGAAATTACGCTTTGTTTGATGGATTATCCTACTGCCGAAAAAGCATTTTACACTTTTTCGGAGAACGAACGCAGGTTGTATGTCAATTGGATTTATGAAGCAAAACACCAAACAACCAGAGATAATCGTATCGCAAAGATGATTGATAAGTTGCTTTTGGGCAAAAAACTACATCATATTTAGATTATTAACGCTGGCAGGGTTCAAAACCCTACCAGCGTTTGGATTTTAAAACCCAGTAGATAAATCAATTGGACGATTGATACTTTCTTCTAGTGAAATAAAAGTTTCGGTACGTTGTATGCCGCCAATTTTTTGTATTTTATCGTGCAAAACATCACGTAAATGGTTTGTATCTCTACAAATAATTTTTGCAAAAATACTATATGCGCCTGTGGTATAGTTTGCGCCTACGATTTCAGGAATTTCAGCTAACTCTCTTGAAACTTCATTGTATAGCGAACTTTTATCCAAATAAATACCCAAAAAAGCAGTAATGTCGTAGCCTAATTCTGCATAGTCTATGACTAAACTTGAGCTTTTTACGATGCCCATTTGCTCCAGTTTTTTCATTCGCACGTGAACTGTACCTCCCGAAACATGGATTTGTTTGGCAATTTCGGTGTAAGCTGTGCTTGCGTCTTTCATCAAAATAGAAAGAATTTGACGGTCAGTTTGGTCTATATCAATATTTTTATAACTCATTATTAGTGTGGTTGGTATTGCTAAAATCAAAAAAAATCATTTAATAATGCTGCAAATATAAAAATAAATTTCAAAAAACGGATTAATTTTTATAAAAATTATCAATATCGTATAAAAAAAGTATTTTTTATATGAAATTTGTAAAAAAAGTAAATATTTTATTTTTGTAAAAAAATAAAATTGAAGCAATTTTCAGCGTTTTAAAAACGATAAAAAGTTAAGGTTAATTTTTTATCATCTGCTT
>JANMGN010000793.1:0-1727 GCA_031374645.1 Chitinophagales bacterium
TTTCCGTATAGTCATTTTTTTTCATACAATACTTTTTATCGTTTTTATACTTCCGCCAACCTCACTACTAATCCTTCCATTTCGCTACTAATCCGCAATTGACAACCCAAACGGCTATTTTTTTCTACAAAAAAAGCTGCATCGAGCATAGCCATTTCGTCGTCACTCATCTCAGAAAGTTCGTGGTCGCTTTCTACGTAGCAGTGGCAAGAAGCACACAACGCCATGCCACCACAAGTTCCTTCCACAGGCAATTCATACATTTTGCAAACCTCCATGACATTCAAGTTCATATCGGTCGGTGCGTCAAGTAAATGCAATTGATTTTCTCTGTCAATCACCGTAATTTTTATGTCGCTCATATTTCTAAAAAAGGTAATTTTACGATTTCAGCCGCTAATTTTTTTTCTCCGACTACTATATATATGGTATTGCCGATTTTGGCATTTTCGGTAGCGACATAACCCGTTCCTATCGGAACATCAAGCGAAGGCGATTGCGTACCAGAAGTTACTGTACCAATTGTGATGCCTTCTGCGTTTTCTATCTTATAATCGTGGCGAGGAACACGACGGTCTTTTACGATAAAACCAACTAATTTTTTGCTCAATCCGCTTGTTTTTTGTGCTTTTAAAAGCTCCGAAGCGACAAATTCGCCTTTATTGAGTTTTGTAATCCAACCCAAACCAGCTTCAAGTGGCGAAGTAACATCGTTAATATCATTTCCGTACAAACAGTACCCCATTTCTAAACGCAACGTATCTCGTGCGCCCAAACCTGCGGGCTTGATGTCGTAATTTGCACCTGCGGCAAAAACAGCGTCCCAAAGTTTTTCGGTATCTTCGGCATTGCAATACAACTCAAAACCGCCCGAACCTGTATAACCCGTTGCAGAAACAATCACGTTTTCTACGCCTGCAAAAGTTCCTTTTTCAAACGTGTAATATTTCATATTGGCAAGGTTAATATCCGTCAATGACTGCATAGCTTCCGCTACTTTTGGTCCTTGCACTGCCAACAAACCCGTTTTACTCGAAATATTAATCATCTGAGTATCAAAAGTATTTTGGCTTTTTATCCAATCCCAATCTTTGTCAATATTAGAAGCATTTACGACCAACATAAACGCTTGTTCGCCTTCGCTGCACATATTTTCGGGCAAACGATACACCAACAAATCATCTACAATACCGCCAAAATGATTAGGCAAACAAGAGTATTGCACTTCGCCAATTGCCAATTTTGAAGCATCGTTTGAGGTTACTTTTTGAACCAACGCCAACGCCTCTTTTCCTCTCACAACGAACTCGCCCATGTGCGAAACATCAAAAACGCCAATACTCTGACGTACCGCAAAATGCTCTTCTTTGATGCTCGAATAAGAAATAGGCATATTATAACCTGCAAATGCAGCCATTTTTGCACCAAGCGCAATGTGTTTTTCTGTTAGTGGTGTACTCTGAACCATAGTATAGTGTGTTATTTTGGGCAAAGATAAAGGAATGTAGGAAAATTTAAGCATTTTAAAAGTAATATCTTTGCTAAAAATAGGTTGAAATATTTTGAAAATCAAAAATTGTCAATAAAAAATCTACAAACAAAATTTATTTTTTAAACAAAAAGTATTAAAAATAAAAAATATTTCACAATATTCTGATAATCAATTATTTACACTAAAAAATAAATATAATTTATAATTATAATATTATTTCAAAAAATTAACTTTT
>JANMGN010000826.1:0-14160 GCA_031374645.1 Chitinophagales bacterium
CCTATACTATCACAGACCAGCAACCTGTTGCTTATGCAAGCGGCTGCACAGGAGTAGTAAGCGCAGAGTTTACAAGTAATTGTGAAGGCAAATCTTTTTATGTAAAAGGCGAAGGGATAGAAGGTTTTAATTTAAAACCTCAATTAGTCAAAGTAACAAATGGTAAATTTACTTACCCTAAAACTGAGTTTAGTGGTCCTATTTTTCCTTCTATTAACAGAAAATTTGAAAATTTGAAAGTGCGTCATTTTCCTAATTTTACCATAAAATGGTCTATTTCTGATAAGACAACAGGCACTTATAAGCAAATAGGTAAGAGCAACAACCCTTTGTATGTAACGCATAAAAAACCAATTAATACATACGTCATTCACTCTTTCTTATTTATATCCTGTAAAAGTGCTGACAATAAAAATATAGAAGATGACGTTATGAGTACTATTTACGATGATTTTACCGACCAATGTGTCAAAAAATACAATAGTTCAAAATGTATGGGTTATTGGGTTAATCCTATTCCGCCACAAAGTGGTTCTGCTGTTGGGCTATGTTTTACAGGTATCGCTTTAATCGCTTGGGAAAATGCTACCTGTGGTGCATGGGCTGATTTGCATGTGGAGTTGGTAAAAGCACAAGGATTGAACTATATTAAGCCCATTAATGTTTTATGGAAAGATGATGGGATATTACAACCAAATTCGGATGAAATTGATTTACTAGATGATAATTTGAATACGTTTTTTGGAAGTCTAACCAGTAATATACTGTATTATACAAAAAACGGTGGAGATTATAAGCCTGCAGATTTTTATGTAAAAAATTATAGTTTTACAAATGGTCTACAAACATTTTATCTAAATGAAGGTGAGTTATCTACAGGCGTTACTTTAAATAATAACGCACTAGAAAAAGCTAATACGTCAGGTGTTAAAGGGCAGGGAAACTTAGACCTAGGTCTTATTTTGAAAATCACGCAATAACCCAAAATGCAAAATCTGGAAAATATTATGACCCTTCATACGGACCGATTAATGGTTTCAGTAGTTCTATAGAATGGAAGAACCAATCACTTGATGGTTTCGGAACGAGGCTACTTTACAAACAATTTCTTGCACCGTCAAACACGTATAAATATTATTTAATATCTTGGGTTGCATACAATACTCCTCAACAATTTGTCATTTTTAAATAAACTGTAAAATATGAAAACAATAGTTATAACAACCTTTATTTTAATTAATCAATTGCACCTTTTGGCGCAAAATAACCGCTTTGAGATGATTTACATAGGCGAAAAAGAACCTATTGTTGCAATTAGAAATGAAAATAAAATTGACACTATTCTACGATTGGCAGGGAAATCAAAATTATATAAATCTATTTTTAACATAACTGGAAATGAATGTGCCATTATTAATAGTATTGATGAAGGAGATATGAATTCTTATTGGTATCATCTCTTCGTTAAAAATATTTTCACTGGAAAATGGGAGTTGATAGCAGATCATGGTGTCGATGTCCATTTATACAGAAAAGGAGTAAATAAAAATGTATATAAATTTATAGATACAAGACATATTGAAATTTATAATGAGGCTGATAAAAAAAGTTTATTAATGAGTATTGATGACAACTGGAAAATATTCTTCGAACCAAAACGTAACTAAAATGAAAAAAACAATCTATTTCTTATTCCTTTTGACAATTATAAATTGTCAAAACCTTTTTGCGCAAGCCTCTTGCAGCATTGACGAGGTTACATCACTTGGGCAATGCACTGGTAGTGCTATTAATTTAGAAGCAAAAATAAGCGGAACACTTGCGAATATCCCCAATGCTATTCAGTGGTCGCAAGTGTCTGGTATAGCTGTGACAATAAAAAATGACAATGATGCAAAAGCTCTAATTGCCCCTGTGCTAAACTCTGGAATATTTTCTTTTAAAGTCACAGCACAATGTGCGCAGGGCGGTACTATCGAAAAAACCATTAATCATACCGTATTTTCAAAACCAAATGCAGGTAAAGATAGTGTAGCTTGTGAATATTCATTAATTCTCTACGGCAGACCTGGCTTCCCCAAGTCATCTTCAGGTTTGCAATGGATTAGTGCTGCCAGTAATCCAACAACTACACCTGCGGATATATCATCATTTGGACCGAACGATATTTATATTGGTGGTATGGATAAACCTGGAGATTATTTTTTTTTTTGAAAGAAAATAGCAGTGGATGTACAGATACCCTTAAAGTATCACGATATGAAAGACCAACTCTGTATTCTATTAAAACACCACCACCACCAAGTACCACTTTGTTTATAGTATGTAAAAATACTTACTTTACCTTACCTATTAATATCAATCCACCTATTGGTTACAATATTGCAAAAATAGAATGGCAATATGATTCATCTTATCAGGCATTTGCTTCAAAAATTCCTTATAATAACTATCCATTGCCTACTGGGTTGGATACCTTTTTTGTTGTCCCTTCAGATATACCTTACAAAATCAGTCACAAAGGTACATTTAGGTGTAGAGTAACGAATGATAAGGGGTGTTATACTTATTATCAATGGGATGTATCTGTATATGGAGCCTATGCTGGAAAACCAAAAGACTTAACGCTTTGTGGCTCTAATCTCAAAACAATTGATTTGAATAAACAATTGTCAGAACAAGACATTGGAGGACAATGGGCTTTAAAATCCAGTAATTTTCCTAAGAATAAATTTGATAAAAAAGGAATTATTAATATTGATAGTATTCCTTTTGGTATTTATAAATTTGCCTATATTGTTTCATCTGTGACTAATACTTGTTTTGACACTGCTTTTGTGCGTGTAAATATAAATCCAGAACTCAAAATAGATGCAGGAAAAGACCAGATACTCACTTGTAAAGATAGTGTACTTACGCTTGGAACTACTCAAAACATACAAAATCAGGTTATAAAAACCTGGATAAATTTAGAAAATACAGGAAGTATTTTTCCCGATACAGCATTATTAAAAATAGGGCAAGAAGGGCGTTATGTTTTGACTATAAAGCATAAAACAAATGGCTGCACAATATCTGATACAGTACTTGTAAAAGACCAACGAATGAAAAATATTTTTAGTTACGAACCCATAAAGTGTGGTGCAAAATATGGCAGTGCAAAAGTAGAATTAGTCCACAACGGAATACTTCCTATAACATATACAATTGATAATCAAATACTTAGTAGTAATATTTTTAACCAATTAACAGAGGGAAAGCATAAAATAATAGTAAGTGATGCTGGTAGTTGCCAAGATACTTTTTCTTTTATCCTTACCAAACCACTTGATATAAAAGTGACACTTTTCCCCAAAGATACTACGATAGATACTGGTGACACACTTTTATTACAATTGTTCTTTTTTTCTAATACAATAAATAATGTTAAAGAAATGACATGGTTTAAAGATGGAGCGCTATTTGACAAGAAGATTAGTATTCAAAAAAGTATAAAACCGTTACAAAATAGTAATTATCAAGTGGTTGTAGAGAGTAAAGATGGCTGTAAAGATAGCGCAAGCGCAAATATAAAAGTAATAAAAGGCGTAGATTTATTTGCACCAACTGTTTTTTCTCCTAATAATGATCAAAATAACGATATTTTCAAGTTATACCCAAATCCGAAAAAAGTGAATAAAATTTTATATTTTGACATTTACGACCGTTGGGGCAATCATATTTTACATCAGGAAAATATAGATGCTAACAGTAGCAACTTTGGTTGGGACGGGACATACAGAGGAGAAGTAATGGAGCAAAGTACTTATTTGTGGTCAGCTGAGATTAGCTTTTTCAATGGAATAAGTAAAAAATTATTAGGAGATGTAAATCTTCTGAGGTAATCAAAAAAGTGCTTGTTTTTTAACAAGCACTTTTTTGATTTTACCTCAAAGAAAAAGCAATCACAATACCAATAATTACGACTGCCGCAAAAACAAGTGTTAAAAACTTAGAATTTCCTCTATAAATATTGAATAAAATTTCCATGACTTCTCGCCACGTCAAACCAGCTACGATATTTTCTTTTCCCATTAAAAAATATTTACGTTGTCCTTTGCGGTGTTGGTCGCCGTGTTTCATCAAAATAAAAAAATCTTGATTTAAAAAAGCAAGGTCATATAATTCACTTCTACCAAGCATTTCCGTGATAAAAGTATTGTTTTCTTCCAGAAAACGCCAGCCACCTTTTTGAATATTACCGTCTATGGAAAGCAAATATTCTCCGTTAGGATTAAAAATATGCAACACAGACTCGTAAAAATTATTCTCCTCCCGTACCTCGAGCCAGCGTTGAGCCACGTAAAAATCTTGTTCGTAAAGGTCTTCACTCCATTTTACAATTTGGCTAAGGATATGGTCGAGATGGTCGTCCATGCGCTCAAACTCAGGTAATTCGATTTCTAATTCACGATTAACTCTATCAAAAAGACGATTTTCCATGATAAAAATAGTTTAAAAATGCAAACATCGAAAAAAAGTAGCAATTTAACGAAACATTAATAGACTTTCTCTTAAAATGCTCCTATTTTTGCGTTATAATTCTACAACTATTTAAGTAAAACATAATATACGAGCTAATTTAGCTCACGTATTACGTACACCAATTTTTCATCATTTATCTCATTTTTAATAAAAATTAAATGAAATTATCAAACATAGTTTTTTTGCTGACGATGCTTTTAGGCTCATCAACACTTTTTGCCAGCGATGGCGAAAAACAACTCACTGTCGCGATTAATCTTACCAATTGTCAAGGTGATTCTATTAATATTTATCAGTTTGATGGAATTGTTTTTAGTCGTATAAAAACATTAAAATCAACAGCAACCGAGCACAATTATAAATTTATGGTGCCAAAAGGTAAACAAGAATTTTACTTTTTTGGACAAACTGTACAAGAGCTTTTTCCAATTATTTTGGGACAAGAAGACAACATTAATGTAGAAGGTAATTGCTATGCGATGAGTGCTTGGACTGTAAAAAATTCAAAAATAAATCCACAATACAAAAGCTCTATGCGCCGTTTGGGAGAGCTGATAAATGCTGGCGAAGCAGCAAACCGTACGTATCTTTCAGCTGGAAGCGACCCTGCAAAACGCCAAATTGCAGAGCAAGAATTGGCAAAAGCAGACCGAAATAAAGCTAATTACTTAGATTCTATACGTAAGGCTAATCCTTTTATCGCAAAAATAGTTGCGCCAGGTATTTTATACAGCTACCAAATGAATGGCAAGAAATACACTGCAGAACAAGAGTATTTTGCAAAAGAATATTTTAGTCAAGTCGATTTTAAAGACGAAGAATATAATATTTTACCAACTACTTTTGAGGTATTTAAAAATTATACGAACACTATTCATTCTTTGAGTTTCACACCTCAGCAACAATACGAGTATGTTGAAAACTGGTTGTCGAAATTTTCAAAAAATTCCCATGCTTACAAATTGGCATTAGGTGGTATCGTTTCGAGTTTGATGGCACGCAACCATATCAATTATATTACTTTTGGAGAGCGTTATTGCAAAATGTACGAAAAAGAAGAACCTGAAATCACCAATCAGTTACAAGGTTTAATCAATCGTTCTAAAACGTTTATTATAGGTGTAGAAGCACCTGATTTTGCTCAAAATACACCTGACGACAAGCCTCTTGCACTGAAATCACTCCGTGGAAAAATCGTTTTAATAGATTTTTGGGCTAGTTGGTGCGGCCCTTGTCGCCGTGAAAATCCTAATGTAATTGCGGTTTATAACAAATACAAAGAAAGAGGTTTTGATATTATGAGCGTAAGTTTGGATAGTGACAAAAGCCGTTGGATAGATGCTATCGCAGCAGATGGTTTACTTTGGAAAAGTCATATTTCAGATTTGAAAGGTTGGAAAAATGAAGTTGCTCAATTGTATTCTGTAAGCTCTATTCCGCAAACTTTATTAATTGATAAAGATGGAAAAATAATTGCGAGAAACTTAAGAGGAGAACAACTCGCTGAAACGCTAAAAGGACTTTTGGGAGAGTAAAGCCATTTTATAAAAAAAACTGTCTTGATAAACGTTATCAAGACAGGTTTTTTGTCTAATTATTCAATCACGCAACTCAATTTTTCTTCTACTTGATTATATACCTTGTATTGTTTTTTATCAGTGCCTTCTACGATTTCGATATTACCTCTGATAATATTTACAGAAAAAATAGCATTTTTAGGTATTTTAGAGAAAAAACTGTGTGGCAATGTAACCTCTCCTGTATCTTCTATTTTAGTAGCAATTTGGATATAACGTTCATTTGGTGGCAAATCTAACTTGTCATCACTCCAATGTACATAAATTATAACTCCTTCTTTATTCTTTTCGTCCTTTCTCCATTTCAATATTAATCCTTTGTCTTTTGAAACTTGATAAAACGAAGTTGATGGTAAAATAGGATTAGAAATGGCCATACTAAAATCTGACGGTACATAATAAGAAGTATTAAAAATCTCTTTACCATCTCTGATTAACATTGCTTTGACCTGCTTTCCATACATTTCTTTTACTCGTGTACTCATTAGTGACATATCAGTATCATTTTCAAAACCTCTTGCCATGTAAGCCTGTTTTACTTCATCATAATAATACTCTACATCGCCTAAATAGTACGTACCTCCATTGGTTCTATCTTTGTTAAATATATCTTTGAACCAAGCATCAACTATTCCTATTGAAGAATTATTAGCACTGAAATTTTCTAATCTTGTAAAGATAGAGCCATCTACCACATAAAAGGCTTTTGCATAATTTCCAAGATTTTTTTCTGCTTCTTCAAGCGTCGTAAAACCAAAAGCATTTATTGTTTGCGCTGGTGCTTCATCTACTTTTCTACAACTTACGTTTAGTAAAAGTAGGAAGGAAATACAGATAATTGTTAGTTTTTTCATTGTTAAATGTATTAAATTGAGGAAATAAAAATTTTAGGTTATGAATTTAGTTGTTTGATATTCTAAATGAATAGTATAACTTTATTGCAAATATACAAGTTTTTTTATTATAGATAGCGAATTTTGAAAATAATTCTGATTTGTCAATTTGTTTTGTCATAAAAATAGCATAATGCGTTATCTTTGCAGAATTTTTAAAAATTAGTCATTTCATTTCAAATAATTCAAATGTCCAAAACAGTAAAAGGTTTTTCAAAATTATCCAAACAAGCTAAAATAGAATGGGTCGCTGAACATTACAGTTCAGAGAATAGTGGAATGTCCGAAGATTTACAAAGTTTTTGGCATCAAAACACTGATTTACAGCGTATTATAGATAGTTTTTCTGAAAATACGTTAAGTAATTTTGTGATACCGTACGGTGTTGCGCCGAACTTTGTTATCAACGGAAAAGTTTATTGCGTACCAATGGCAATTGAAGAAAGTTCTGTTGTGGCAGCAGCAGCAGCAGCAGCAAAATACTGGAAATCAAGAGGCGGTTTTACTTGTGAAGTCTTGGGGACAAAAAAAATTGGACAATTGCACTTTTCTTGGGCAGGCGATTTTATTTTTTTGAAAAATAATTTTGAAAGAATAAAAATACTTTTTCGAGAGGAAACCACTCACATTACTCAAAATATGAGCAAAAGAGGTGGTGGGATTATGGAAATGGAGCTTTTGGACATGACCTCACTCGAAGAAAACTACTACCAAATACGAGTAACTTTTGAAACCTGCGATTCTATGGGCGCAAATTTTATCAATTCTGTATTGGAAGAAATGGGGCATTTACTTAAAAATTATCTTGCACAACACGTTGATTTTCAGGAGAATAGAGCAGAGTGTAGTATAATTATGGCTATTTTATCCAACTTTACGCCTGATTGCACTGTTAGAGCAAGTGTAGAATGTTTGGTGGAAGATTTGGCAGATAAAAGCCTTGGCATGAGTGCTGAAGCCTTTGCACAAAAATTTGCAAAAGCAGTTCGCATCGCAGAGATAGACCCGTACAGAGCAACTACGCACAACAAAGGAATTTTTAATGGAATAGATGCCGTCGTGTTAGCTACTGCAAATGATTTTCGAGCAATAGAGGCTTGCGGACATGCTTTTGCAGCACGTTCGGGCAAATATACTAGTCTTAGTCATTGTGAAATAAAAGATGGAAAATTCAAATTTTGGTTGGATATTCCCTTGGCAATCGGAACAGTTGGTGGCTTGACAAAATTGCATCCCTTGGCAAAACGCAGCTTAGAAATTTTAGGTAATCCGTCAGCACAAGAGTTAATGCAAGTGATAGCAGCAACAGGTTTGGCGCAAAATTTTGCAGCTCTTCGCTCGCTCACGACTACTGGAATCCAAAAAGGACACATGAAAATGCACTTGCAAAATATCCTTTCACATTTTAATGCCACCGAAAAGCAATGTGAAGCAGTCGTGGCTCATTTTGAAGATAAAACAATTTCTTTTTCGACCGTAAGAGATTTTTTAGAAAAAAATAAATAAGTATTTAGAATTTCTTTTACTTGTTGTATATTGTATATTTATTTTTTTAATAAATTGATTATCAATTATTTACATTTTTTATTTTTAATTATTCATTTTTAATTACTCATTATCAAAGTGATTTTGCAAGAAAAAATAAAACAGCTTTCCAAATTATATTTTGAGGAAACGGTCGCTACTCGTCGTTATTTGCATCAGCATCCAGAACTTTCTTTTCAAGAAGTTAAAACTGGAAAATATATTGCCGAACGACTTTCAGACTTAGGGATAAAACACGTTCATGGTGTTGCAGAAAATGGGGTAGTAGCTTTGATAGAAGGCAAAAATCCTACATCGAAAGTGATTGCTTTACGTGCAGATTTTGATGCGTTACCAATTTTTGAAGCAAATGATGTTCCCTACAAATCACAAAATGAAGGTATTATGCACGCTTGCGGACATGATGCGCATACGGCTTCTTTGCTCAGTGTTGCAAAAATTTTAAATGAAATAAAAAACGATTTTGAAGGTACTGTAAAGTTAATTTTTCAACCAGCAGAAGAAAAATTGCCAGGTGGAGCTTCCATTATGATAAAAGAAGGCGTTTTGCAAAACCCTGAGCCTCAGTTGATTATAGGACAACACGTTTATCCAATTATGTCAGCAGGTAAAGTTGGTATGCGTTCTGGGACATATATGGCTTCTACGGACGAGCTGTATATTACGGTAAAAGGACGTGGCGGACATGGCGCAATGCCACACGATTGCATAGACCCTGTTGTGATGTCAGCGCAAATTATTACGACGTTGCAGCAAATTGTGAGCCGTCACGCAGACCCAACTATTCCTTCGGTGCTTACTTTTGGTAAAATAAATTCTATTGGCGGAGCTACAAATGTTATTCCGAATGAAGTGAAAATAGAAGGAACTTTTCGGACGATGAATGAGGAATGGCGCAAAGAAGCACATAAAAAAATGAAAAAAATTGCAGAAAGTATCGCTGACGCAATGGGTGGAGCTTGCGAATTTCGGATAGAAAAAGGCTATCCTGTTTTGAAAAACAATGAAATTGTAACGGAAAAGGTACGTGCTATTGCACAAGATTATCTGGGAGAAGAAAATGTAGAAGAATTACCAATTCGTATGACAGCCGAAGATTTTGCTTATTATTCGCAGCAAATTCCAGCTTGTTTTTACCGTTTGGGTACAAAAACAAAAGATAAAGTAGCTACTCCGTTGCATACCAATACATTTGATATTGACGAAAATAGTCTTGAAAACAGCATTGGACTAATGAGTTATATCGCTGTGAAAATGTTAGAAAATTAAAAAGTATAATTTTAGATTTTAAGCAAAAAAATATCCAAATATTAGCGAATGATAAGCATAAAACAATTTACATTTAGTCCTTTTGAAGAAAATACTTATGTTTTGTATGACGAAACAAAAGAATGTATCATCATTGACCCTGGTTGTTATCATACCTACGAAAAAAAAGAATTGAGTAGTTTTATTGACAAAAATGGCTTAAAACCAGTCAAACTAATCAATACACATTGCCATCTTGACCATGTTTTTGGAAACGAATTTGTATTTAATACCTACAATATTCCGTTTGAAATCCACAAAGGAGAACTACCTGTTCTGGCAGCGTTCGCCAAAAGTTGTCAGCGTTATGGTATTCCGCTAAAAAGCGATTCGCCGCAACCTACGGGTTTTATTGAAGAAGGAGATTATGTTATTTTTGGTAAAAGCAAACTTTTAGCCTTATTTACGCCAGGACATTCGCCTGCAAGTTTGAGTTTTTATTCAGAAGAAGACCAATTTGTAATTGCTGGCGATGTTTTATTTTACGACAGTATCGGAAGAACAGATTTGCCAGGAGGAAATCTCGAAACTTTGATAGAAAGTATAGTAACCAAATTTTATCCACTCGGCGACGATGTAAAAGTTTACAACGGTCACGGAATACCTACAACCGTTGGGAGAGAACGAGCGCAAAATCCCTTTTTGAATTAGAAATTGTACCGAAATTTATTAGTAGTTTTTTCAGAAATAGATATTTTTTATTTTGCAAAAAAGTAGAATATTCTCAATACATTATTTTTATTTTTAATATATTTTACGTATATTTGCAAAATAAATACAATTCTTTAACAACAAACACACCTCCCTATGAGTAACAAGAAAAAACAAAAAGTGTCCGTTGTAAATGACAACACCAAAGAAAAAGTGCACGTTACAAACGACACTTTTACAGAAAAAGTGATAGATGTACAACTAAGCGATGCTGAAAAAGATTACGAATTACTCGATAAAGCGTTGAATATGGAGCTAAAAAAAGCGCATTTAAGCGAAAGAATGTTATTTTTAGAAGAAAAGAAACAACAAATCGAGCAATTAGACAATCGTCGCTTACAAATTGAAGAGCGTAAAACGACCATCGGAATCGCCGAAGTAATGGTTAGTGCAATGCGTGCTCACATTATTGACGATGAGCGAACAGTCATGGGTAGCGAACCTTTTTACACACCTATTTTTGATGAAATAGAACGTGGTATAATGAAAAAGAAGTTTTTACAACTCATGAATCAGTTCTAAAAAAAATGGCTACCTCCAATAATCGAGGTGGCCATTTTTAGCTTTATTTTGAACGAAAATTAAAACCAAAATTTCCATTTATTTTTTCGCCTTTTGCTAATAAAACCAGACCATCTTTATTATTAAAAGTATCAATATTACTTGTCATTGGTTCGAGCGCAATACAAGTACGATGCGGTGGCGTAAAAATCTGAATAAAATTATATTTTCCTTCGCCCGTTTCTTGCCAGTAAGTCAATTTTCCTTTGTCGGATTGTAAGACGACTTCGGCTTTTTCTGTCTGATTTGGTATAAAAAATCCATTATCCAAAGAAGTCGCCTCTATTTTTTCTAAGGACAAAAAATGATTGTATGCCTCTTTTTTTCCAGTAGGCAACATCCTTTCATCTATCTCAATCGTCTGTAAATGAGGTAGTTGTAAAAAAGTGTCTTCTATTTTTTCACTAATTGCAAAATAAGGATGCCAACCTATTCCAACAGGAATTACGCTTTTTCCATTGTTTTCTAATGACATAGAAATTTCCATTCCATAATCGTCAGATAGTGTGAATGTGATTTCAAAACAAAACGGAAAAGGGTAGTGAGGTAGCTGCCCATCGTAATCATTTCTACAAGTAACCGAAGCATAGTTTTCTGCCAAAACAGTTGCTACAATAGGATGCGACATTTGTTTACCAAAACCATGAATAGCATTATTTGTCGCAACATTATCGATAGGAAAATGATAGGTATTTCCTTCGTGCGTGTAAGTACCATCGCACATACGATTCGGAAAGGGATAAAGTACAGCACTTTTTGCCCATTTAAAACTATCGAGTTCTTCTGGTGTCAAAAAACCTTCAACGACATTTACACCATTAAAAAAAGTGTCCATCAAAACAGTACCTTGTTCAGGTACGATTGAAAAACTATTTTTACTATTTGGATTGGAAAAAAAATGACGCTCGAAACGTCCAAACTTTTCAGTACGGTGTTGATACATGATTTTTATAAAAATAAAACACTTGATAATACGCTGATTATCAAGTGTTTAGATTGTAAATGTGGTCCCGACAGGACTTGAACCTGTGACCCTCTGATTATGAGTCAGATGCTACTAACCAACTGAGCTACAAGACCATACTTTTTGATACAGCGTTTATTAAACGCTTTTTTCTAAAAGTGCTGCAAAATTAATTTCTTTTTTTGAAAAAACAAATTAATTAAGGTATTTTATATAATTTAAAATATTCTTTGTGTTTTCCGAAATTTGGCAGAACGACATCTTTTTCTGAAACAATAGCGTCTTTTAAATCTATTTGCCAATCAATATTGAGCGTTTCGTCATTATAAATAATGCCTCCTTCGCTGTCTTTATCGTAAAAGTCATCACATTTGTAAGCAAAAATAGCTGTTTCACTCAAACAAACATAACCATGTGCAAATCCCGAAGGCACATACAATTGACGATGATTTTCTGCACTTAGTTCGATACTGTACCATTTACCGTAGGTTTCGGAAGTAGGGCGAATATCGACAACTACATCTAAAACTTTTCCCAAAATCACACGCACCAGTTTCGCTTGCGCATATTCCCCAACTTGATAGTGAAGGCCTCGCAGCACACCATAAGTAGAGCGTGCTTGGTTATCTTGAACGAAATTAGTCTTTATGTCAGCCGCTTCGAAAATATTCTTATTATAGCTTTCGTAAAAGTAGCCACGTTCGTCAGCCCAAATTTTAGGCTCAAAAATTTTTAAGTCAGCTATTGGAGTATCTATAAAAGGCATATTGTTTATTTATTTTCACAAAAAGAGTTTATCCGATAACTTTCAAGAAAATTTGAAATAAAATGACTTAATTTATTAGAAATTAATATTTTATTTCCAAAAATTATCGGATAAATTTTTACTCTGCTGCCGCAGGAGCTGCCGCTGCTGCTGCCGCTTTTGCTTGTCTTACCGCTGCTGGTTTTGGACGGTTGTTACCGTAAGAACCCAACGTAATTTTGCCTCTTTTAGATCTTTTATCACCTCTTCCCATTGTTAGAATTGTGTATTTTTGTAGTGAAAATAAATATTTTTTAAAACAGAGCGCAAAGTTACATAATTTTTTAGACAAATTCAATGTTTAATATACGAATTTCCTATTTTTGTCCTAAATATTTAGATTTATTTAAAATACAGACTTTTTAGAGGACTAAAAATCTGATTTATAGCACAACTATTATTTTATGGCGACCCGTAATTCTAATTTTTTATACGCTGATTATGTCCGTGTATTGGCTACGCTGGCAGTAATTTTGCTGCATTGCGCTGGCGATTTATTGTACAAATTTAACCTAAATAACATGAATTTATCTCATTGGTGGACAGGTAATGTGTATGATAGTAGTGTTCGTTGGTGCGTCCCGATGTTTGTTTTATTGAGTGGTGCGTTACTTTTACGACCTACAAAAGAGGAATCTATTCCCGATTTTTTGAAAAAACGTATGATGCGTGTTTTTATTCCCTATCTTTTTTGGGCTTTTATTTACGTATTATATACCAATCGTGGACATATAGAAAATGGTCAAATACCTTATTTTCCAGATATTTTTTATAAAATATTCTTTGAAGATGTCTATTATCATCTTTGGTTTATCCCTATGATATTAGGTTTATACTTTTTTACGCCTATTTTTCGGGTTTTTGTACGTCATGCTACACGCTATGAAATTGAATATTTCTTGATTTTTTGGTTTTACGTTTCTACGTTACAGATATATTTTCCACATTTTTTTGTCATAAAATTTATTGGTTGGTTGGCGTATATTGGCTACTTGGTTTTGGGCGATTATCTACACACTTTTGAAATAAGCGAAAAAAATACAATACTTATTTATCGTGTAGGTTGGCTTTCTTTGGCGATTACGATTTGGGGAACTTGGCAAGCATCTGCTTATTTTGGAGTTTTTGCAGACCAATTTTACCAATACCTCAGTCCTAATGTTATATTTATGGCGGTTGCTATTTTTTTAGCATTTAAAAATTACGATTGGGAAAGTTTCAACGCTCGAAATGTTCGTTTTCATCGTTTTATAAAATGGTTTTCGAGTATTA
>JANMGN010000408.1:0-21473 GCA_031374645.1 Chitinophagales bacterium
ATTTTTTACCGTCAGGAAACAACAATACTTCTGCCAGTAATCTGGTAGGAACTACGCTTAACAATACGCTCTCAGGTTTTATTTCTACACAACTTTCCAATTATGTGAACGGTTGGTTGCGAGATGTGATAAAAAGTAATAATGTACTCAGCTCTGTGGATTTAGACATCAATACAAGAGGTGGTGTTTTGACACCAAATGCCCCAACTGCCGTCGTGAGCCTCAATGAAGTACAGGTAAAACCTCGTTTTAATCTTTTTGACAACCGTCTTAGCATAGATGCTGGCGTAGTTCGTGGCAACGACCAAAATCAAAACACCTATATTTCAGGCGATTTTGCAGTAGAATACTTGCTTTTAAAAGACGGACACATTCGAGTTCGAGCTTATAACCGTTCTGTACAAGAAATCGATGGTCCTCGAAATCGTACAGGCGTAGGTCTAACTTGGCGCAGAGAATTTAATAAATGGGCGGATTTAAGGAGTGGAAAAAAATCTTGATGTTAAATTTTATTCAAAATTTGTATTTTAAAAAAATAAAGTTTATATTTTGCTTTCAACTCTGAATAGGGTTGATTTATAAAATAATTATTGCGTTTCGCAAATAAAATACTGCTGCAATCCAAATACATCCAATATTTACAGTCAGTAGTAGCAATTGCGGGACGCTTGCGATATGTACACATTTATAATGAATGTGTAGCAGCATAGCGCAGGCGTTCTTTTGCTACTGTATAGCCTTTGGATGGGCTTTGGATTGGGCAAAAGTAACAACCTGCGCTTTTTTATGCCCATACATAAAAGAATTTATTTTATTTTATGGAATTTTTTATTTTTTAACATCTTATCAATACAAAAATTGCTTATGAAAAAAATTATTTTAGGATTTCTTTACTTTTGTATATTTATAAAAATAGGACATTCTCAATCTTTGTGCGAGAAAACTTGGGACGCATACTATAATGGTACTTTTGGGATAGGTTATACCAAACATACAAAAAATACAAAATTGTTTGCAGACGAGCATTCAATTGTAAATCTAACATTCGATTTTGACGACATAGACGTATATACATCATCATGTAATGAGCAAACTCAAAAAGCCTTTGATGGAGAATACAAATTAACATTTACAATTAAAAGTAAAGGAGAATCAGCTTCTTTCAGCCCAACTGCATACGTACCAACAATAATGGTCGAAGCAAGAAAATTTCTTAATGCAATGAACAAGAAGACAGGACAAATTGATTATACTTTATATCAAAACGCCTCTATTGTAAAGCTATATTTCAAGGACGCTTGGGTTATTAACAAGAAAAATATTGATATAGAAGTCAAGGTTGAAGATATTACAGCATTTTTAGTAAGTACCTTCAATAAAGGATACCGTAAAGACGATAATGAGAAATTTACACCGTACACTTTTGTATATAAGCCTAACATAAGTTGTCCGCAAAATATCACTGGTATCGCAAGTAATCCCTCTGATAATGTCTGGCATAACGTACTTACCAATTCAGGTCCTGGTATTGGAATAGACTATAAATATGAATTAACTCCCGATATGAAAATTGGAGGAATTTCAGATTTCAAAAACTCTCTAATTATTGAAGATTTTAATAAACGCTCATCAGTAGGTTTTTTTACTATCAGTGATTTGAAGCTATCTTTTAAATCTAGGTATAACATAAATGATGCTGATACAGCATTAGAGCTTATTTTTGGTTCATCTATTGGAACGCCATCTACTTTTACTGTGGATAGTAATGGGCAATTTACAGATACACATTCAGGTTTTGAAATTGATTCTTTGCCTAAAAGTAAACTTTCGGGAATTACATATCTTGAAGAGGCATTTCGATATATAGACTTTAATAAATTTGGATTATCTTTCGAACAAACTTACTCTTGTGGTGGAAATAAAATCGGTAACATCAAAAAATTGAGTAAAAGGATTAATAATGCTGTTATTGATAATAATAATGAATTAAGTTACGACGTACAGATTAAAAAAAATCATTAAATATGAAAAAACAAATTTTATTATATTTTCTAATGATGCTATCTGTATTAACGATGGCGCAAAAAGATAATTTAGATTCTTTATACTTATTCAATGAAATCAACCTATCAGATGCCCATATTAAAAAATACAGGTCATTAGATTCTCTACAAACCTTTCAGTTGAAAAATATAATTACTGCGAGGCTAAATAATAATAAACCCGTTGAATTTAAGGTAGCACTTGCTAATCTATCGAGTTTTATCTCTCTGAATATGGATGCCGAGATTAAAAATAGATTTATAAATAGTTCTAATTATGTTGAACTGCTTTTGAAAAATTATACTCAAGATATATCAGAGCGGCTTCAATTATTAAAACAAAAAAAACGTTTCAACTCTTTCATTGAAACGAGTAGTAATATTTTTGAACAAAATAGACAAGATTCAATATTTAGGGATATTCTAAAAGAAATAGTTGAAATAGAACGGGAAGAAAAAGGAAAATTAGATTTAGCATATTATGAAGACTGTTATAGTCAAGCAATGCGCTACCGATCAATTGATACCAGAATGGCAGAAAATCTGCTTTGTACAAGTCTTTCTGTCAAATTTTGGAATATTGAAAAAAGTTCGTCTTATCGTGAAATTATTCGTGTACAGGAAACAGCTGCTTTAGCACTATTAGACCTTAGAAGGGGCAATTTAAAAATGTTGGAAGTAACTTTTCTTGAGATTTCAGATTTTGTTGATGAGATTCATAAACAATACATTGAAGAATTAGGAGGGACTTATCCGCCTCCTTCTTGGTTTGAAAGAGAAACGACTGCTGCTGATAGAAAAATTAAGATTAAAAAAAATTAGAAAAAATCTATGAAAAAAATATATTTTATAGTTTTATTTTTTAGCTACTATAATAATTTGTCATCACAAGTTATAGCTAACATAACCGATACTCCAAGTTGTAAGAAAGATGGAGAAATTAATTTAGTAATTAAATTTGGTACTCCTCCTTATACTATTAAATGGAGTAATGGACAGAAATCATCATATATAAGAAATCTTGGAATAGGGAACTATTGTGTCACTATTACAGACAACTCTTGTTGTGAGTATAAAGAATGTTACGAGATAAAAACAAGTCCATTTATAAAATTATCTGTAACAACTAAAAATACATCGGCTTGTGACGAAGACGATGGAGGATTTACCATAAATAATTTATCTACAATAGACGTGAGTGCTCCAATTAATTATAGATGGTGGTACTATAAAAATGGAACAACACTTGATTTTATAGGTAAAGGAAGTCCGCCAGATTTTTCTACACAAAATCTGAAGTCTGGAAAATACAGGCTAGAGGCAACCTCCGCTGATGGTTGTCAAGATTTTGTAGAATTTTCAATAGGTGCGCCTGACGAAATCAATGTTACTTTCAAAGAACATCTTGCACCTTGTAATAACAAAGGGGAGCTGGAAGCGAAAGCACTACCTACTATTGCTGGAAATTACAATTTTACCTGGGTGAAACCTACCCAAACAGACAATAGTGTCGCAAGCTCTAAAATTACTCAACTTTCTCAAGGAGTATATTCTGTATTTGTTCAAAGAGCGCAGGATAAGAGATGTGGTAAAAATTTCAATTTTACTTTTGTACCTAAGCCATTCAAAATTGAAAATCTAAATATAATTGTGAAAAATACTTGTATAGGTAAAGTTAATGGTAGTATAAATATTTTTATTACAGGAAAGCCTGGCACTGTTAATCTGGGCTCTTATTCTTTTAATTGGGATAGTAGTGTGCCATCAATAAATAAATCTGGAATTATTAATAATCTTAAGCCAGGAATCTATACGGTCACTGTTACAGACCCTTGCGGACAAACCGTATCAGCGTCAATACAAGTTAGAGAAGCTAAAATAGATTTAGAACTTTCTACCTCTGATGTTGCTTGTGCTACAAGTATTACTGCCAATTTATTGAGCAGCAACGAACCTATTACATATCTTTGGAACAATGGTGCAGTTCAAAATTCAATATCAAATGCTACTAATGGTACATATTCGGTAACAGCAACAGATGGAAATGGTTGTAGTGCAATTAAATCGCAGGTTGTTGATAATAATTTTAATTATCAAGTGCTTATAACAAAATAACCATGTGAAGGAATGGTAGGTTCAGGAACAGCATCAATTTGGTTTGATGCTTATGTTAAGCAACCTTTAACAGTTTCTTTGGGTACATCAATAGTTCCAGTACAAGAACTTACACTTCTTAGTGGTACGTATTTTTATGCTGATTTTACTCTGGATCCGTATAAAAATCTTTATCCGACAGTTTCAATGGGTTCTTGTATTGTTTATCCTAAAATTATAGTTGGGCAAAAAAAACTTGATAATATTTTTACTTCTTATGACCAAGCTAAAAAAATATGCTCTTATGATTTAATGTGTAATAATAATAAAATAGCAACAAATCAATACTCCTCTTATTGGGGACCTGCTGAAGGAGGTGTCTGGCAAAAATGTAAGCATAAGTTGTACTGTCGTAATTATCAAGACGGTGGTAAGCCTTTTGAGGTTGGTTCTGAAAGTTTTCCCAAACAGACAAATAAGATGGTTAAGTATTTGCTAATACTAACAATTGCACACGATAATTTCTTAATTGATGATGCCACATTTGCAGCGAGAATAAAAGAAATTGAAAAGTTAAGTTATTGTGATAAGGTTCGATTTTGTACAACACTCGGTTATAATGGATTACAAGTATGGGAGAAAATCTCTCTTACCAATCATTTAGAGGATTTTGGAAACTTATCTAAAAATATAACTAACTTAGGTAATGGTTGCTATGTAGTGGATTGTCCTGAATTGCTTAAAGGAAAAGATGAATTTTGTCTGAAAGATATTTTACCAGAGACGATGAAAAATCTGAATATAATTCCTCCTGACTTGGAGAACTGCATTCCTAAATCTTATAATTTATATCAGCTTATATTATGGGAAAATGCCTTACAAGATGCTTTTCCTAAAACTTTTGTCAACAGTAAATTAGCAGAACTTATTAGCGATAATAGAAAAAATCCATCTGCAAAATGTGCTACTGTTGTATTTTGTATGCCTACATTTAAAATATTTTCAAACGATTTAGCACTTGTAGATTGTGACCCTATTGAAGTACTTGGCAACCAAATTACCACTTGTATACCAGAATGCCTAAATTCTTCGTGTTCCTCAGAAATAATTGAGTGTAAGTCTACTACCCAAAAAGATTATGTAAACCCAATTTATGTTTTCAAAGATTTTCCTGGTCAACTTTATTTTAAATCGTATAATCCTAATGGATCAAGTTCACTAAACCCACAAGAAAATATAAAATTTAGTTAATTAAATCCTACAAAATTAAATAATATTTCGATTTCGAAAATTTTAGATAATACCTACCCTAATGGGTTATCTTCCAGTGAAAAAAAGCATTTATTCATAGATTATAACCATGATGATTACAATAAACGTGAGTTAGAAATACCCAATATAACTCACATGATAGATGATTATACTGATGATTTTTGGATATATACTGAACAAGTTGATAGTAATATTATCGCTTTAAACTATGATAGCGAGGGCAAAACTTGGATAAAAGAACTAACAAGTAAAGATTATTTAAAAATAGAGAACCTAAATGATAAGAATAATATTATAACAATATGTGGCTATTTCAACGGTACATTACTGGTTAATGATGAAGTAATAGGCGAAAGTAAAAATAGTTCAGTATTCATATTACGATATAATCATGATGGTATATTACAATCGTCTAATTTTATTGAGAACATAAATCAGGGACTTCACTCTGAAGTTCTCAATGGCAAAGTTTATTTGAATGCTTTGGTAGCTGGAAGCGAAATTAATTTAGATAATGCTACTTTGAATGAATTTCCTAATAATCCAATAGTTAATATTATAATTAACGAAAAAGGAAAGATTGAAAAAGTATTAGGTAAAATTGGTTTAGATATTGGTGTTAAGGTTATCAAAAGTGCAATTTCTACAGATGGCACTAAAAGTATATTTTTATTGAGCGGAAAAGGTAGTGTGAAAACAGATTCCAAAGTAGTCTATACTAACACAAGCGAAAATATTTTAACTTTACTATTACTTAATAACGATGGTTCTGTTTTATGGACTAAAACATTTAATGGAAGTATAGATGTAGAAAAAAGCTGTATTACTTTTGACGATATAGATAGAATTTTTATTGGATTATCATTTGAGGGCAACCTTTCTTTTCAAAAATCAACTTTTAAAAGTAACGGGCAATTTGATATCATATTATTACAGCTAAGTAGTCTGGGCGATTTAATATCTTCAAAACAGTATGGAACAACAGATAATGAAAATATTTCTCATTTTTTAAGAGACGGTAAAGGTGCTCTTTATTTTGGTGGGAACTACGAAGGAACAACTCAAAGTCGGATTATAGGTAATTACCAATTTATTAATGCTTCGAAGTTAGATATGTCACAGGCTTTTATTTCTTATGTATTTGAAAGAGACTTTGATAATAGTGGAATTATAAATAAAGTTATCTCAAATCAGAATATATTGAATATCGACAAACTTATTGCATATCCTAATCCATTCAATAATAATATTTCTATTGAATTTAATGTAAGTGAGAGTCAAGAATACGAAGTCTCTTTGATAGATATATCTGGACAAACCGTTTACAGAGAGTTGTTTTCAGCAAGTAAAGGAAGTAATAAATTTGATATTGATTTATTAGAAAATCTTTCAAAAGGTATGTATTTTGTGAAAGCAAAACCTAAACAAGGAAAAACATTAATTGATAGGATTATAAAAATTGAGTAAATAACCAAGACAATTTAGTTCTAAGCTACAAATGTATTAATTTACATTTGTAGCTTTTTTTATATAAATCCTTAAAAATAAAATACAATTCAACACGGTATATGCAAAAGATAATAATTTAAACAAACTTCGCTGACAATAATAACATATCATATAGTATTCTAATCCAAATTTGATGTATCAATCATTCCTTCCATCATTTGTATCTCTTAACATAAAAATAATACAACTTATTGATAATCAGCATATAAATTAAAAATAAATTTAATTTTTTTTCTAAAAAATTTGTTATATCAAAAATCGCATACTATCTTTGTATTCGCTTCCCTTTTATAGGAGAAACAATTAAGAGCAGTCTTTGTGTAGAACAGGTAAAAAATCTTGTCCACACTTCCTTACTGAACAAATAAAATGACTATCTGAATTATTACACACAACTTTACCGCTGAGGTAATGCCAAGTTGTGCTTTCCAAACAACGTCTTCTTAAGACGTACCAAGGAAGTGTCATAGATTGCCGTGCGTATATAATTTTGTAGGTATTTTAAAATAAAAATAAAAATAAAACAGATAAAGTAAAGCCCTTTTATTTTGTCTGTGTAGAAATAAAAAATAACGAACTCAGTATTAAAATTTCAGTAGGCAATGAGCTTGCTGGGAGCAGAAGCGTAGAAAATCCTTTTTGTTATGTTAGTTAAAGCTATTTTTCGAGTAAATTTACAGTTCGGTAGCCCGAGAGGTTACGAACAAGCAATGAAAATGTACGACCATAAAGTAGAACAACTTTATAAGGGCGAAGTGTGTATTAAACCAGAGATGTTGGCTTTTGATGATGTAAATTTCTCTATGAGTATTCCAAATCTCGTAGTAACGACATTAGAGAAAACCATTAAAAATACGGCATTTTTACTTGAAAATATGGCACAATATGCAATATCTGGAAAGGGACACGTATGGATTTTAGACAATGGCAGAGCAACTTTTTCTTGCTATATAGAGCCAACAGAAAGCAAAACTTTGATACAATCTTACTTAAAAGGTCGTCAGTTGGCAAAAGAAGCTGGACACGAAACCGAAGCTATCGAAGTTTTGTCTGATGTAATTACAAAATTTGGACGACATTGGACAGCATTGGAGCGTCGTGGTTATGTACACGGCTTAGTAGGGAATTTTGACCAAGCAATGACAGATTTTGACGCAAGTATCGCTGTAAATGAGCATCAAGCAGATTCTTATTTCAGCCGAGCAAGAGTGAAGATGTTACAGGGCAAGAAAGAAGAAGCAATACCAGATTTTGATACAACTTGGAAAAATGCCAATCCACAATTGCCTATTTATTGGTCAGCACGTCGTGTCAAAGCGGAATGTTGCATGGCATTAGGAAGATACGCAGAAGCAGCACAAGAGTTGAAGTTTTTTACCAAACAAAATTTTACCGTAGAAAACTCTAATTATCCTTGGAGAAAAGACGCTTGGTTAAATTATAGCTACTCTTTGGCGCAAGTAGAAGGAATGGAAAAAGAAGCAAGAGAAGCATTTTTGATGGTAAACCAAATAGAAGACTGTTTAGAGCCTATCATGGATGAGAAAATGACTGCTTTTTATGACAAAATGGTCACGAAAATTTCCTCTGAGAAGCCAGCAAAAAAAAGCAAAAAAATAGTAGCATAATCTTTATAGCAAATAAAAAACTTCGATAAGCAAGCGTTTATCGAAGTTTTTTTATAAAATAAATCAAATACTCATTTAAGTCAAATACTCAACAACTATGAATCAAACAATAAAATACGGCGTTTTTGCTGGCATTGGAACTATAGCCTATTACTTCTTATTTTTTTTTAGCAATAAAGAACTAATATTTACACCAGCTGTGATATGGAGTTCTATGCTTATAAGTATAGTATGTATGTATCTTTGCGGCAAAAAAATACTCACAAAAGACATTCCATTTCAAAACATATTGCAAGCTGTCTTTTTGGTATGGGTTGTTGCTGAACTGATGTTTTACGTTTGGTACTATCGTTTTTACAACGCAGACCTAAGCATAGCAGCAATACAATCAAAGGTAATGATAGATGCTTACCAAAATCTACTCGCAAGCACACAAGATATGTCACAAGCGCAACTTTTACGTGCTTCCATCTCAGATTTACAACAAAATCCACTTACTTTTACTTTCAAAGAAGCGTTTATTGGTTTAGGTCGTGGCTTAGTAGGAGGCTTCGGTATTGCCTATGCGATTACTTATTTTTTGGATAAAAAAATGAGGTAAGTAACTCTGCTTTGGCACTCTTTAATGTAGCTCCAGCTTAGAGTAGCAAAAATATTGAACTAAGCTGGAACTTGGCTCTACAACGCAGCAAAAAAAAAATCCCTACCTTTTTTCCTTTCAGAAAAAAGTAGGGATTAGAACACTTCAAGTTAAAATTTATGCGCCATGAAAATCTTTGCATGAAACAAAAAGAAAAAATCAATCAGGTCATTTTTCAATTTATTTCACAAAATGTAAATCAAAATCTAAAAAAATCAAGTAACGTGTAAATAAAACACTGATAACCAGTTGCTTGTACAATTATTCATTATTCATTTTTAATTACTTATTTAGCATATCAAACTCTACACGACGGTTTTTGTAACGACCATCTTCTGTTTCGTTGCTATCCACTGGCGTACCATCGCCGCAGCCACGGTAAGACAATTGAGAATTATCCAATCCTTTGCGTATCAAATAATTATAAACTGCACGAGCACGAGCTACTGAAAGTTTTACGTTAGCCAAATCATCACCACCTTTATTATCCGTATGACCAGTGATACGCAATACGAAATCAGGATATTTTTTCGCCAACTCCGAAATCTGAGACAAAGTAGTATATGATTCTTTTTTCAATATTGATTTTCCAGTTTCAAACTGAATAGCATTAATTGCGTTTCTCAATATTGTTTCATCTTCTGCAGAAATACTTGCAGCAGAAACACCCTTTGTCGTCAATGTTGGCGAACTTGTAGGTTGTGTAGTAGTTACAGTAGTTCCACTTGCGGCAACATCATTAGAAGTCGTAAAAGTCTCGCTGTTTGTTCTTGGTGCTGTGCTTCTTTTTCCTCTTCCTGCACCTTTTTTCTTACTTGACTTCTTCGACTTCTTTGACGATTTAGAACTATAATTTTTTGTTCTACTACCATTTTCATTCAATACAACTATTTCAGAAACAGGCAACTGTGAAATATCTCTACCAGAATAATTTGTTGATGAAGTTCCACTATTTGAGTATGTTTGTTGTGTTGAAGTGCCTTTGTTAGTGCCTTTTTCTGACGAAATTTCATTAGTAGAAGCTACTTCTTGTGTTGTCGCACCTTTGCTAACTACTTCTCCTGACGAAGGCGTACCTACATATTGAGTAGTAGAAATAGAAGATGTAGTACCACCAATCGTAGGCTGACTAAGCGTCGTAGTCGTAGAAGCTGTACTCAAATTCGGAGTTGCAGTAGAATCTATAACAGGACAACCCATATTAGACTGAGGCCCAGCTTGTTCAGGGCATTTATCTTCTTTATCTATTGTGCCATCTTTATCTGTATCTTTTGCAGGGCAACCTTCTTCGTCTGCAATACCTTTTTCATCTGGACATTTATCCTCTTTATCTACGATACCATCTTCGTCAGTATCAGGACAACCACCTGTGAATTCTGGACCTTTTTCATCTGGACATTTATCACTTTTGTCAGGCGTACCATCTCCATCAGTATCAGGACAACCCGCAAATTGTGACAAACCAGCCACCGTTGGGCAAGCATCTAATTTGTCAGTAATACTATCTCCATCAGTATCAGGACAACCTTTTGTTGCTCTTGTACCCGCTTCATCAGGACAAACATCTTCATCGTCAGGAATACCGTCTTTATCGCCATCACGACGGAAAGGAAAACGATAACCAACCGTAACATTGGCTGTTTCGTACCAGTCACGCTTCTCAGGATTTCCGGCTTTGCTTACACCATCAAGGTAATCAGCACCAGTCAAAGGAATACGGAAGCTACCTTCCAGACCTACCATCCAACTTTTATTCAAATCATAACGAATACCACCTCCAATAGGCAATACAAGGTGCGTAAATTGCTTGTAACCTTGGTCTGCAAAAATACCACTTGAGTCTGCAATAGAATTTGGCGTACTGAATTGCGTTTTTGGATTGACATACGCAGCACCTATACCGATATTTACAAAAGGCGACAACATTCGGTGAAATTTACCGAATTTGCCATAACGCCAGCCACCAAACGGTTCCCATTCCAATAATACAGAACCAGAATAAAGGTTTCCTGCAAAAGAAAAGTTGCGAGCCTTACGTACAGGATCTTCATAATTGGCATCTGTACCTGTGATTTGACCTGTTTCGAGGTTAAATCTTGCGGCAAATTTGTCAGTAAAAGAATAGCGAGCATAAGCGCCGCCGCCAGGTCGGATTTCCTTGAACCACATTTCCGTACAGTGTAGTTCTCCGTAATAAAACATCGTACCAGCCATTATGCCAGCGTCCCAAGCCTGATGTTTTCCACCTTTCGATTTTTTCGGAGTTTTTAGCTCCACAGTTTCAGAAGTAGCTTCTTCTTTTTGATTTTTTTTCTTTTTTGATTGTGCGTTGGCAGTATGCACAAATGCCAAACAAAGCGAAAGTAGTAAAATTGTAAACTTGTTCATAGCGTGAATTTTGTTTTCCCTAAATTTGTAAGTAGGCGTATAGAAATAATCGGTTATTTTTTATCAGGACTTCTCTTAAAAAATTCGATTATTTTAGCCCACTATTTAGTTTATAAAAAAATGGTTTTGCTCGTGCGAAGGCCGAACAAATTGTGTTTGTAAAAAAATAATATAGGGGGACTTACTAATGTTTTTCTATGAAAAAAACAATAGTGAAAAGTGAGTGCATACTGGGGAGTGTACTAAGTGTGAGAAAGTGTGAGTGAGTATAAATTGCCTTCAAATTGAAAAAACGAAACCGTGAGTGTGTCACATTGATTTTTTCAACTTGATGGTACAAAGTTACAGGCAAAATTTAAAAAAGTAAATAGCTGAGGCAAAAAAAATATAAATATTTTTTATTTTTAAGTATAAAATATTGATTATCAACATTTTTTGAAAAAATATTTTTTTAATTTTTTTTATAAAAAATCAGTATTCAAATAAAATTAGGTAGTCGTAGTGTTATTTTGTTTATTTTAGTAAAAAAACTTGTCACAAAATTAAGTCTTGTAAGAATAAAGTGTTTTTTATTTTTAAAATACAATAATGTGACATAACAAATATAGTTTATTTATAAAATATCTTACTTTTAAACGTTAAAATACTAATATTTTAGACCTTAAAATTATAAAAATAGCCTAATTTATTAATATTAAAAATAAATTTATTTAAAAAAAAACGCTAACTATTATAAAAAACAACTACTTTTGACTTTTGGAAAAATAATTTCTTCACAATTTAAAGAAGAACGAGCATCATAAGTTCTAAACTACATTATCTATGGAATTTCAAGAAGGCAAAGAGAAATTTTTACAAGCATGGGGAACCTTAGGTTCTGATTGGGGTATTAACCGAACAATGGCACAAGTCCATGCATTATTAATGATTTCTCCGCAAGCATTGAGTGCAGATGAGATAATGAAAGAACTCCAAATCTCTCGTGGCAATTCTAATATGAATATCCGTGCGCTGATGGATTGGGGACTGGTGTATAAAGAACTAAAAGCTGGCGACAGAAAAGAATATTTTAGTGCCGAAAAGGATATGTGGATTGTTATAAAACAAATTATGCAGCAGCGCAAAAAACGGGAACTTGAGCCTATTGTAAAATTACTTGATGAACTCTCAGATGTACGTGCAGAAGACAAAGCGTCAGAAGAGTTCGTGAATGTCGTTCGTGACATAAAACTCTTTGCAGGCAAGGCAGATTCTTCGCTTGATGCCTTGATAAAAGCAGATTCAAATTGGTTTTTAGGTACTTTTTTGAAAATGATACGTTGATGTAAGGCGTATAGAAATAATCAATATTTTTTTTGTCGTTGGAAAATAACATGAGTAACTGTCCGAAGGATTCTTTTGGAGACTATAAGGAAGTTACGTTGTTATTTCTACAACGGCTTCTCCCAAGGAGTTCTTCGTGACCTTAAAAAAATTGCGGTTATTTTAGCCAACTACTTAATACAAAAAAAAGCCAATTTTTCAGTGATGAAAAATTGGCTTTTTTAAGTATTCAACTTATTATATTAGTCTAACGATTGATTAACAACCTTCGCTGAGTTTACCATTAACTGATACTCGCCAGGAGTAAGACCGTCCATACAGTATTGCAACGGATTGATAGGATTTCCTTTTAAGTGGACTTCATAATGGCAGTGAGGAGCAGTAGAAGTTCCTGTACTTCCTACACGACCAATAACTTGACCTTTCTTCACGTGATCGCCTTCGTGTACATCTATGCGGCTCATGTGTCCGTATAGCGTAGTGTAACCATAACCGTGGTCAATCTCTACGTGATTACCATAGCCATGCTCACTTTGTATTTTACTCACACGACCGTTTCCAGTTGCCTGTATTGCTGTTCCGTAAGGAGCTGCAAAGTCCAAACCTGCGTGAAATTTGCGTACTTTGTGTACAGGGTGTAATCTCCAACCAAAGCCAGACATCAAAAACATACTGCGATTGAGTTTGTCTTCACGAACAGGTTTTATAGAAGGAATAGAAGTAATCATTTTTTCTTTATCACGAGCCAATTTCTGAATAGTGTCCAATGATTTTGATTGCAAAACCAACTGACGCTCCAAAAGCTCAGCTTTGACCAAAGAGTTTTTGATTACATCGCCAGCAAAACGCAAATCGCTTAATTCTGAAAAACGATTAGAACCACCTGTTCCACCATTCCAAACATCTTTATCCAAAGGATCCATACCGAACATCGTACGGTGTACACTTGCATCACGGTCTTGAAGATTTCCTAAAACTTTTGACATTTGCTCCATCTTTCCGTCCAAAGCGTTGTATTTATATTCCATTTGAGAAATATTGTTTAGCAACTGCTTTTCACGAGGCGAAGGAAAAAATTTGTACAATAAAACGAGCATGATAACAGCTGTTACCAAGGCAGTCGAAAGGAATTTAAAAAGACGTATTGCCCTTTCTTTTAGAGGTTCTACGACTTTGTCATACGTAAGTGTATGTGTATTAAATATAAACTTTTCTCTTTTACTCATATTCTTAAAAAATGGTGTAGTCGGTGTAAAAAACGCTGATAGTTTTGACTAAATTTTTACGTGTTTTAATTAAAAATGTGACTATCAAATTATAGCGTTTTTGTAGGTAAGAGATACCAACTCGAAGTATGTGTGCTGTTTTCTAATGTAAAACTATAAAATAAACTTGATAAAAACGAATCATTAGCAATAAAATTATACCAAGTTTTTTATTTTTTTAGAAAATTTAACATTTAACTCCTTTAAAACGGACTTTTATGACGGTAAAAATCGCTAAAAGTCACAGAATTACAGGTGCAATTTTCTATTTTTAGTGACGTTCTTTTTTATCAAATCATTATTTTATTATAAAATATAATGATGTGTTTTTAACTGATATACAGTTGTTTATACATTATTTTTTGTGTTAAGTAAAAAAAAATTGTGCATAAAAAACGTAATGATTATACTTTATATATTTCAAGGTGTTTTTAAAAGCCAATTATTTTTCGGCTTTTTCAACTTTTTTTCAAGTTTCTCTCTAACAATACACTTTCAAATCGTTTTTAAAGCCTTCCTATCAATTTCCTAATTACGAAAGCCGCCATTTGTAAGCCAAAAAGTGCAGGAATATAAGAGATAGTTCCGTAAAAAGATTTCTTAAAATTTGTACCATCTGTCATACGTAAAGAACCTTCAAGATTGCGTTCTTCAGAATAAACTACTGTAAAATCTTGTGCTTTCAAACCTTTATGTTTAAATTGTTTGCGAAGCTGTCTTGCAAAGGGGTCGGTGTGCGATTTATTGATGTCATCTACACGAATTTTCATAGGGTCAATCTTCCCGCCAGCGCCCATCGAACTAATTATTTCTACCTTATTTATCTGACAAGCATTGATAAGATTTATCTTCGGCGTTACACTATCTATACAGTCAAGTGCAAAACTAAATCCACCCGAAGATACAACTTCTTCCATGCGCTCAGGCATCAAAAATTCTTCTATAATAGTAAGCTCTATTGCAGGGTTTATACCACGAAGACGCTCTGCCATCAGTTGCGCCTTTGATTGTCCGACAGTCGTTTGTAAAGCAGGCAACTGTCTATTTAGATTTGTAATATCGACAACGTCGCCATCTACAATTGTCATTTTTCCAACACCTACACGTGCTAAAAATTCAGCTGCATAGCTTCCTACGCCTCCCAAACCAACCACCAAAATAGTCTGATTTTTCAGTGTTTCTAAATCTGCCTCGCCCAATAGAAGCTCTGTGCGCTCCAACCAATTTTTTTGCATTTGTTATAAATTTGCTGCAAAGGTCTAAAATTTAAGTGAAAAGACGAAGTTTTTTTATAAAAATACATCATCGCATAAAAAACGCAATAATTATTTCAACCTTTTTTTCAAATAATCAATTGCTAATCTATAAGCATCTGCTGTAGCTTCTTTATCAAAATTCGGATTACTTGGGTTCGCAAAAGCGTGTTCCGCATCGTATGATTTTACAGTCAGTGTTTTAGCTGCTGTTTTCATATTTTTTTCAAAATCTGCTACGACCTCTTTTGAAATCCATTTTTCACGTCCTGCAAATAAACCTAAAACATCACAGTTGAGCGTTTTTAGTTGAGCCATATCTTTCACAGGCATACCATAATACATCACACAACCGACAGATTTTTTGCCAGTAATCAAAGCTGATTTTAACGATAATCCGCCACCAAAACACCAACCTACGCTTGTTATTTGTGCTTTTTTGCCTACATATTTCGACATTCCTTCAATAATAGCATTCAAACGTTCCTCTTTCGCTTCTTGCATATATTTTCCTGCATCTTCCCGATTTATAGCGATTTTGCCATCATACATATCCAAAGCGAGAACATTTACGCCTTCGAGGTCATTATAAAAAACTTCAGCTTGTTTTTTAATATAGTCATTGAGACCCCACCATTCCTGATAAACGATGAGCCATTTGTTCGACTTTTTTACAGATTTTAGCAAAAATCCAGTTGCTACTTTTCCATCTGCTGTCGGAAAATTAATCATCTTTCCAACCTCGCTTTTGTACTCGAAAGGCAAAGGGTTTTCGTGTGAAAGTCTAAATGCCTCTTCCTCTGAAAGTGCTGCGAAAGCATCAGTAGAAGAAACAAAGGCACAACAGCTTTTTTGTGCTTGCGCAGAAAAAGTAAGTACCGAAAATAGTAGAATAAGTATTTTTTTCATTTTAAAAATTAAAATTGTGAAACCATAAAACAACAGAAAAGCAAATTAAGTTTATCGAATACGCATACCATCATATTCGTAACAAATTTTTAGTTTGTCCAATTTATCCATCAGTTGATTAGCAAAAGAATCTGGAAAAAAAGTATTTGATTGATCTTTGCGAGTGTAAAGACTTATTTTTTCTAAAATACGTGTTGTTGCGTCAGTACAATTAAAATCAAGCGTTTTGTACTCAATACAGGCCGTTCTATAATTTTCAATTTGTGCTATCACTATTGCCAAATCTTTTGTACTTATATTAAATGAAATGCTGTGATGATCAGATGTTCGAGTAGAATCGACCGTATCATTCCAAGCAAAATGCTGATTTCCTTCTTGCCATTTAGCATCGGGCCAACCATCAAGAAAATGTAACTTATTGGTTTTCAAATCTTTAACACCAATAAATGCGTGTCCAAAATCTAATATTTTCCCTGACGATGAAGCCGAATAGGTATTTTTATTCAAGTGCTCAAGTGCAGCACGATAATAGACGCTTATAATTCCACCGACAGCTTTGGAAGTTTTTTTGGTAACACAAGTAGGAAAATCAATCGTAATTTTCTCTTTTAGCAAAAAACTGTCTAAGACAAAAGAGAACTCTTGAGTTGCATTGTCTTTAAAATCAAGTTCCAAAGGAAACGAAAAACCTTCTGTATATTTTGACAATTGTTCTTTTTTGTTTACTGTATACAGGTAAGAAAATTGAGCAATGTCACTTTTGAGTTTACCTTGCAGAATATTTTTCTTTAACTTTAAATCCAATACTTGATTTTGACAAAACACTAAATCAATATACTTATTTTTTTGTTTATTTTTAGATAAAAAATGTTTTTTTACGTGAAGCGTATCATTCAAAATAAGGTCATCTAAAATAGTGTTTTTATGCACAAAACAAGTATCATTATGTAGGTCAGTTGTTATTACTTTACCTTTTTTCGAAATATCACGTTGGATTTTGAATATAAAATAAGAACTTTTTTGAGCAAAAAACGGTGTGCTTTTGAGCAATAAAAATAAAATAATACAGGTGTATTTCATTTTGATAAATAAAAATTAAGTAGAACAATCAGTAAATAAATCAATATTACGCAAAGCTTGTTATTAAGTGCCGTAGGTATGACCGATATGATAGCCAATGGTTTTAACCATTGGAATTTTAGCAAAAAACAATAAAAATAAGTAGGCGTATAGAAATAATCGATAATTTTTTGTCGTTGTAAAATAACATAAGTAACTGACTGCAAAAAAGTTACGTTGTTATTTTACAACGACTTCCTTTAAAAAAAATTATGATTATTTTAGCCCAACTACTTAATGCAAAGATATATATTTTTTATAGAAAAATACATCAAAAAAGACCCGTAGGTTCGACCTTTTGTAGCCATGTGCGTAAGCGCATGGATTATAGCCATGTGAAGCAATATATTAATTTTCAATTATCTATCAAATAAAAAAAACGCTCCGACAGTTACCCATCGGAGCGTTCTCAACAAACAAAATTTTATAATCACTTGTAAACCATTACTTTACCTCTTCGTATTCAGCGTCGCTTACATTATCGCCACCTTGCGCTGTACTTGTATCTTCGCCACCTTCTTGCGCTGCACCTTCTTGAGTTGCTTGATACATATCTTGACTTGCGGCTTGCCATGCGTTATTCAGCTTTTCAGAAGCAGCGTCGATGGTAGCCATATCTTGCATTTTGTGCGCTTCACGAAGCTCTGCCAATGCTGTTTCTATTGCTTCTTTCTTATCCGCAGGTACTTTATCACCATATTCTTTGAGCTGTTTTTCCGTTTGGAAAATCAAACTATCAGCCGTATTCATTTTTTCTACTTGCTCACGAGCTGCACGGTCAGTATCCGCATTCGCTTCTGCTTCTGCTTTCATACGAGCAACTTCTTCTTTACTCAAACCAGTACCAGCTTCGATACGGATTTGTTGTTTTTTACCAGTACCTTTATCTTGTGCCGATACACTCAACATACCATTTGCATCCATATCAAAGGTTACTTCGATTTGAGGAACACCACGCATAGCTGGAGGTAAATCACTCAAAATAAAACGACCAACACTACGATTATCACGAGCCATTGGGCGTTCGCCTTGCAAAATATGAATTTCTACACTTGGCTGATTGTCAGCTGCCGTAGAGTAAGTCTTTGCTTTTTTCGTAGGGATAGTCGTATTTGATTCTATAACCACATCGTAGATACCGCCCATCGTTTCGATACCCAAAGAAAGTGGCGTTACATCAAGTAACAATACATCTTTCACATCGCCCGAAAGTACACCACCTTGAATAGCAGCTCCAATCGCCACCACTTCATCAGGATTTACACCTTTATTTGGTTTTTTGCCAAAAAAGTCTTCAACCGCTTGCTGAATACGTGGAATACGAGTAGAACCACCTACCAAAATAACCTCATCGATGTCGTTTGTAGTCAAACCTGCATCTTTCAATGCTTGACGACAAGGCTCTAACGTACGACGAACCAAATCATCAGCCAATTGCTCAAATTTTGCACGGCTTAGTTTCACAACCAAGTGCTTCGGCACACCATCTACCGCAGTAATATATGGTAAGTTTATTTCAGTTTCTTGCGAAGCAGATAACTCGATTTTTGCCTTTTCAGCTGCATCTTTCAAACGTTGCAAAGCCATAGGGTCTTTGCGTAGGTCAATATTTTCTTGTGACTTAAAAGTATCTGCCAGCCAGTGAATAATAATATGATCAAAGTCGTCACCACCCAAGTGCGTATCGCCATTGGTAGATTTTACTTCAAAAACGCCACCACCAAGTTCCAAAACAGAAATATCGAAAGTACCACCACCAAGGTCATATACCACGATAGTCATATCTTTATTACCTTTGTCTAATCCGTAAGCCAAAGCTGCTGCAGTAGGCTCGTTGATAATACGACGAACAGTCAAACCTGCAATCTCGCCCGCTTCTTTCGTCGCTTGACGTTGGCTATCATTAAAGTAAGCAGGAACTGTAATTACAGCCTCTGTTACTTCTTGTCCTAAGAAATCCTCAGCCGTTTTTTTCATTTTTTGCAACACCATAGCAGAAATTTCTTGCGGAGTGTACAATCTTCCATCAATATCTACACGAGCCGTATCGTTATCGCCACGAACAACTTTATAAGAAGACATTGCTAATTCTTTACTGCTTTCGCTAAAACGACCGCCCATATAACGCTTAATAGAAGCGATGGTTTTTGTCGGATTCGTAATTGCCTGACGCTTTGCAGGTGCGCCTACTTTACGCTCGCCATTGTCAATAAATGCCACAATGGACGGTGTGGTGCGAGCACCTTCATCATTTGCGATAACCACAGGTTCGTTACCTTCCATTACCGACACACAAGAGTTGGTTGTACCTAAGTCTATACCAATAATTTTACCCATATCTGAAATAATTTATAATTTTAATTTTTGTTTTAAATAAAACCGTTAGTTATAATAGTCCCTAACGATACATCTTTTAGTCAATAAAAATGCCACTACGTTTTTTTGACATAGTGGCAGAAAAATTATGACATTTTATATTTTTTTATCAAAAAATTAAGCAAAGCGAAGTGACAAAAAGACAGATGTTGTTGTAAACTGAATTTTTAAAAATATTTAGACAAATAAAAAATAAGTTGTAACACTTTTAGTCGTTTAAGTAGTCGTTCATATAGTTTCTATTTTTTCCAACTCTAAAACAACCTTCTCAATCATTACTCTATCAACATCCAAATGCGTTACAAAACGAACCGTTTGCGGACCAAACGCCGCAGCTCTAATGCCTTTCTGAGCCAATAATTCTACAAAATTTGCAGCCGTTAGAGGCATTTTTACATCAAAAATAACAATATTGGTTTTTACAGGTCGTACATTTTCAACATAAGGCAGTTGTTCCAAAGTTGCGCCTAAAAGTCGAGCATTTACATGGTCGTCACGCAGCCTTTCGATATTATTGTCAAGAGCAAAAATTCCAGCCGCAGCCAAAAAGCCAGCTTGACGCATACCGCCTCCAAATGCTTTTCTAAAACGTCTTGCTCTTGCAATAAATTCTTGATTACCAATTAGTAACGAACCAACAGGTGCGCCTAACCCTTTCGATAAGCAAATAGAAATAGAATCGAAAATTGCTCCAAAATCAGACGTTGTATCGCCCGTTTCCACCAAAGCATTGAACAAGCGAGCACCATCAAGATGAAGGCTCAATCCTCGCTCTGTACAAAGTTTTCGAATAGGTTTAATTTCTTCAATAGTATAATAGTTGCCGCCGCCAAAATTAGTCGTGTTTTCCAAAACTACCAAACGAGTTTTTGGTTGCCAATCATAAGCGGGTTTGATAAGCGCAGCAATTTGCGGAGCAGTAATCTTTCCATTTTGGCCCAAAACCGTATCGACCGCAATACCCGAATGAAGGGCATAGCCACCATTCTCAGAACGGTACACGTGCGAAAGATTTTCACAAATCATTTCGTCCATAGGTTGTGTATGTGTTTTTATAGCAAGCTGATTGGTCATTGTTCCTGAAGGACAATACAAAGCCGCCTCCATACCAAACATTGCTGCAACTTTTATTTCCAACTCATTAACTGTCGGGTCTTCTCTAAAAACATCGTCGCCTACATCAGCACTCATCATTGTTCTAAGCATTGCAGTGCAAGGTCTGGTAACAGTATCTGAAATTAAATTTATCATAATAATATATCTAAAAATTTTGCGAAGGTAATACCTAATAAATACATAGCCAATTATAATCCATTAATTCTATCTTTGCAAATACAACAAAAATTTAACAATCCCTTTTTCAACATTAAAATATTACACATATAAACAAAATTACAATAATAAAATATCTAATTTGAAAAAAAAATATATTCAATTAAAAAAAATAAAACATAAATCATTGAAAATCAAGCATATATTCTTTTGTTAGATAAATTTTTTCAAAAAAATGAAAAAAAAATATAAAAAAACTTGCACACTAAAAAAAACAGACGTATCTTTGCATCGCTTTTAAAAACAAGGTCAATTAGCTTATTGAAAAGTAAGTCAATGAAATCTAAAAAAGCAATAAAATTAGCCAAAGTAGCTCAGTTGGT
>JANMGN010000165.1:0-13119 GCA_031374645.1 Chitinophagales bacterium
ATTTGCAAAAGCGGTACGTGTGGTCGCATTTGCAGCAATAGTTGGAAAATTATCGGAAAGCGTCCAGCCTCCGATAGACGGAACTACTTTCACACCAGCATTATGCGCTCGTGAAACGATGGACGTATTTGGATAGTAGCCACCTTGCGCCCAATTCGGTTGTCCATTGAGCAAATTGTCATCAGCCCAACTATCTGTACTCGAAATAGAGCCATTTATTTCAGGTTTGAAAAAAGCATAATTTATAATAGTATATTTTGAATAATCTATCGTAGTAGGATTGACTAATTTTGCCCTGTCATACCATTGCCAATTCGGATAGTAACCAATAACCTCTTTGCAAGGCAGCGTTTGTGCAATGATAATTTGTGAAAAAAGGAGAAAGGAAAAAAAGAAGATTTTTTTCAGAAAAGATAAAAACATAAATTTCTTATTTTTTTTATTTGACATAAAGGCATTTTAGACACAAAAATACGATTTATATATGAATTATTAAATTATAAATTTTTTATTCGAATTAGTTTAGGTAAAAGTCTTTAGAATATTGATTTTGATACGCTCTTGTTGTTAAGAAATCAATTTTATATCCAACTTTTCCTTAGTTTTACATTCCAATTACTTTTATTTTCAACATTTTTACGAACTTTGCAACATGATAGCAATAAATTTAAAAACAGGCGACGTAGAACCACAAGTAGAAATCATTGTGGGCATAGATTTAGGGACGACAAATTCTTTGGTGGCATACATCAAAGATGGCGTTTCGACAGCCATAAAAGATAAAAGTGGTAAACACTCTTTAGTTCCTTCTTTGATACACTTCTCTGATAATCAAGAAATTATAGTAGGAAATGAGGCAAGAGAAAAATTAATCAGCGACCCAGCAAATACGATTTATTCTGTCAAAAGATTGATGGGAAAATCTTATAAAGATGTAAAAAGCGAAGAAGAGTATTTTGGTTATCAAATCATAGACGAAGCAACGGATAGTTTGGTAAAAATACGTGTAAAAGATAAATTTTATACACCGACAGAGCTTTCTGCCCAAATTTTGGTGTCATTAAAAAAACAAGCTGAAGCCGAACTTGGGCAAACTATAAGTAAAGCTGTCATTACTGTACCTGCTTATTTTAATGATGCGCAGCGACAAGCAACTCGGGACGCTGGAAAATTGGCTGGACTTGATGTACTTAGAATTGTGAACGAACCTACGGCTGCAAGCCTTGCTTATGGTATAAATAAACTCAGCGAGGACACACAAACTATTGCCGTTTATGACCTCGGTGGTGGAACTTTTGATATTTCTATTTTACAAATCGAAGACGGAATCTTTGAAGTTTTGAGTACAAATGGAGATACTTTTTTAGGTGGCGATGATTTTGACCGTGTTATTATGGAATATTTTATGTCTGAAAATAACATTGAAAAAGCGTTTTTAAAAAAGAATACTTCACTGGCTCAAGCGTTGCGATTAGAAGCTGAGAAGGCAAAAAAAGCACTTTCTTTTTCTGACAACTACTCTAATCAACTACTTGATTATCAGTGTAATATAACAAAAAATGAATTTGAAAAACGGATTACTTTTTTAATTCAAAAAACAATAAATTGTTGTAAAAATGCCTTAGAAGATGCCAAAATAGGTATCGAAAAAATAGACCATGTTGTGATGGTTGGTGGCTCTACTCGTATTCCTTTGGTCAAAAAAACAGTTGGTGATTTTTTTGCTAAAAAAGTATATGACGAACTCAATCCTGATGAAGTAGTAGCACTTGGCGCAGCAATTCAAGCAGATATTTTGGCAGGAAACCAAAAAGACCTTTTGCTGATTGACATAACGCCTTTATCGTTGGGAATAGAAACCGTTGGCGGTCTGATGGACGTGATTATTCCTCGAAATTCTAAAATCCCAAGTCGTGCTGGACGGCAATATACGACTTCTGTTGATGGGCAAAAAAATCTAAAAATTGCAGTTTATCAGGGCGAAAGAGATTTGGTAGAAAATAATCGAAAATTAGGCGAATTTATCCTCAAAGGTATTCCACCGATGCCTGCGGGATTACCCAAAATTGACATCAATTTTATTTTGAATGCGGACGGGATTCTGAAAGTGAAAGCAAAAGAATTGCGCTCCAATGTAGAGCAAGCCATAGAAATAACCGCAACTTATGGTATAAGCGAAGAAGATATGGCTCGTATGTTGATTGATAGTATTCAAAATGCACAGGGCGATATGAAAATTCGTGCTTTATTGGAGGCTCGCAATGAGGCAAATAATATCATTTTGTCGTCAGATAAATTTTTGAAACAAAACGCAATTATTTTGACCGAAGAAGAAATAACGACAACAAAAAATTTAGTTGCTGCGCTACGAAAATCCGTTGAAGGAGATGATAAAGACTTGATTAACAAGGCAATGCAAGATTTGAACGAATATACTGCTCCGCTTGCGCACCGTGCTATGGACCATAACATCGGACAAGCTATAAAAGGAATTGCAGTATAATTTTTTTCTTAATTTTAAAAAAAACTAACCCATTTACTTGTTTTCTATTTGTGTAAGAAAAAAAGGCTTACTTTTGTTTTGAAAAAATAAATATTCCAAGTGAAATAGAAATAAGTTTTATATGAATAAAAAATCCATCATCATCGTCATTGCATTGATGACACTTGCTCTTTTGGGAAGTGTCGCCTTGCAGGTATATTGGATTAGTGGCGCAATACGTATCAACGAAGAACAATTTGACAAAAGTATTTTCTCCGCCTTACGTCACGTTGCAGAACGTATGGAACGAGATGAAACAGCCGACGTATCCAAGCTGACCGATTTTATTTTACGGAACAAAAAAGGCGAGCAACTGAGCGAAGAAGACCTCTTTAATGCTGGCCTTGATGTGGAACAAATCGAGCGTTTGGATAGTATTTACAAAAAGTCAAAAGTGTTTTTTCAAGAAGAAAACAATGGAAATGAAAAATTATTCAAAGACAACCGAAGAAGAAATATATTGGAAAATATGTTGTACGAGCAATTGTATTTTCATCGTTCCTTAGAAGATCGCCTCAGTGTAGAACGCTTAAATGAAGCCTTGAAAAGAGAGCTAAAAAATACAGGCTTAGAAAATATTAAGTATAATTATGGTGTTTTTTCTAAGCAATTGGATAAAATGGTTATCCAAAATGGTCACTATTTACCCGAAGGAGAAGCTCCAAAAGACCCCGTAAAATCACAGGCTTTTGACTTTCTGACCAATACGAAATACAAAGTTGATTTGTTTACTTCCCAAGATTTAGAGCCACCTGGTACATTATCTTTATATTTTCCTACACGAACAGGCTACGTTTGGTCTTCAGTTTGGTTGTCGCTTTTGGGTTCTGTTATTTTTACAGGCATGACCCTTTTTAGTTTTGCTTATACCATCAATACGATTTTTAGGCAAAAAAAATTAGGCGACATCAAAAATGATTTCATCAATAATATGACGCACGAGTTCAAAACGCCTATCGCTACGATTTCGCTCGCAACGGATACGATTTTAAATCCTTCGATTTTAAATAATGCTGACAAAGTAAAACGTTTTGCCGAAATTATAAAGCAAGAAAATAAACGTATGAATGGACAAGTGGAAAAAGTCCTTCAAGCAGCAATTGTGGATAGAGAAGAGTACAAACTCAAAGTAGTAGATATTGATTTGCATGAAGTTATCGAGCAAGCAGTGTCTAATTTTGCAGTGCAAGTCGAAAGTCGTGAAGGAATTTTGTCCACTACATTACAAGCAACTGCGCCTACGATACAGGGAGATTTGACACATATTTCTAATATTATCAATAATTTGATGGACAATGCTAACAAATATTCGCCTGAAAAACCAGAAATAATGATTAAAACACGCAATATTTCAGGTGGTGTAGAAGTGAGTATAAGCGATAAAGGAATTGGTTTGAGCGCAGCTTCAAGAAAGCTGATTTTCGACAAATTTTATCGTGTTCCAACTGGAAATTTACACGATGTAAAAGGTTTCGGATTGGGTTTGAGCTACGTAAAAGCGATGATTACAGCACACAAAGGTACTATCGAAGTGAAAAGTGAACTCGGAAAAGGAAGTAATTTTATAGTATTTTTACCTTTTAATAATGCTTAGGGGACTATGTAACAAATACAGTTTATACAAAAAAGGGCGTTTTAAAAACGCCCTTTTTTGTATAAAAACTACCTCGGAACTTCTATTCCTTTGATAATTTGCTCAATTACATCTCTTGTGGTGTAGCCTTCCATTTCGTGTTCTGCGGTCAAAACAACACGGTGATTCAAAACAGGGTAAGATACAAAACGAACATCGTCTGGCGTAACAAAATCTCTTCCTGCCATTGCTGCTATTGCTTTTGCTGTTTTCATCAATGCCAAAGAAGCACGTGGCGATGCGCCCAAGTACAGATTTCCATGCGAACGTGTTTGAAAAACAATCGAGGCGATGTAGTCTAACAACTCATCTTTAATATAAATATTTTCAATTGCAGCACGACATTCTTTTAAGTCGCTTGGAGAAATTACTGCATTTACATCTTCTTTTATTTTACTGTTAAAATCATTTTTAAAACGATACAAAATTGCCTTTTCTTCTTCTAAATTAGGATATTTCATCTCTATTTTAAACAAAAAACGGTCTAATTGCGCTTCTGGTAAACGATATGTTCCTTCTTGCTCAATAGGATTTTGAGTAGCAACGACAAAGAACGGAAAACCCATAAGATGCGTTTCACCATCTATCGTAACTTGACTTTCTTCCATTACTTCAAAAAGTGCCGCTTGTGTTTTTGCTGGCGCACGATTTATTTCATCTATCAAAACGACATTTGAGAATATCGGACCTTTTTTGAAGCTAAATTCTGATGTTTTTACATTAAAAACAGCCGTTCCTACCACATCTGAGGGCATCAAATCTGGCGTGAATTGTATTCTTGAAAAATGTACGTCAAGCGTTTTTGCCAAAAGTTTGGCCGTCAATGTTTTAGCAATACCTGGCACACCTTCCAGTAAAATATGACCACCTGTCAGTATACCTGCAATAAGTAAATCAATGGTATCTTCTTGTCCGATAATGACTTTTCGGAGTTCATTTTTGATATTTTCTACGTGCTGCTGAAGCATAATGTGATTTTTATTTTTTTAATAATTGACAAAGATATAAAAATATAAAATATTTACGCTCTAAAATCAAGTAAAAATTGTTGTATCAATTCGTCAAATATTTTTCCTTCATTGAAATGAAAAGTTACTTTGGCTGGTAAGGCAAAAATAGGCATTTGTTCTTTAATCATAAAGTCAGCGTGCAATTGCAAGCGAACAGCGTCTTTTTCCGTAGTGATGATTATTTTTTGTGTACTATCTATGGTGTCAAAAATACGTTTGACTTGTCCAATATCTGCATTGGAAAAAAAATGATGGTCTGCAAATTCCATTACTCGTACCGAATTGACACGCTCATTGAGCGAAGCCACCAAATAATCTGTACGTGCAATAGCACAAACCAAAAGCACATCAAATTTATCATTTAAAGGCGCTATTTGACTGCCACCAAAAATGTAGTAAGGTGCACGTGGATAATCATAATAGGTAAAAAAAACTTTTTGATGTGGCAATACTTTTAGTGTAGCCAACATCGCATCTTTGTCTGTCAAAGACAATTCTTCTGGGCATTTTGTGACGATGATAATGTCTGCACGTGCCGCACCCGAACGCCACTCTCTAAGTCGCCCAAATGGGAGCAAAAAATCCTTAGAGTAAGGCTTGTTGTATTCTGTCAATAAAATGTTTAGACCAGGCGTAACCGCACGGTGCTGAAAAGCATCATCTAACAGAACTACTTGACTATCGGGCTTTTGTTGAATAATTTTGGGAATTGCAAAAGCTCGACTTTCACTTACAGTCACAAAAACATCAGGATATTTTCGCTTGTATTGAAGCGGTTCGTCGCCTACTTGCAGCGCACTATTTTGGGCTTCTACTGCTAAAAAGCCACTTGTTTCTCGTTTATAACCACGGCTTAGTGTCGCTACATTAATGTAAGGTTGCAAGAGTTCGATAAGGTACTCCACATGAGGTGTTTTTCCTGCACCGCCTACGGAGAGGTTACCTATCGCAATAACAGGAATATCGAAACGAACGCTTTTTATCATTTTCGTTTGATATAAAAAATTGCGTATATTTATACCGACACCGTAAAGTAGCGATAAGGGAAAAAGAAAGATTTTAGCGAGTATTTCTTGCAAAAGATTGATTTTATCTGTGTTTTTTCTTTGAAATTTACTTAAGTAGTTGGGCTAAAATAATCATAATTTTTTTAAAGGGAAGTCGTTGTAAAATAACAACGTAACTTCCTTGCAGTCAGTTACTTATGTTATTTTACAACGCCAAAAAAATTACTGATTATTTCTATACGCCTACTTATTTTGCAATGGCAGCTAAAAATTCTGCATCGTCTGGTTTTACAGAAGAAGAGAAAAAGTTAGTCAGTTCGCCCTTTTCATTGACGAGGTATTTGCAAAAATTCCAAGATGGTTCTTTATCGTTCCAACCGTTTTGCGTTTTATCGCTCAACCAATTGTAAAGAACGGACTTGTCTTTGCCTTGTACATCTACTTTTTCAAACATCTGAAAAGTAACGCCATAGTTTTTGCTACAAAACTCTGCGATATCATGGCTCGAACCTGGCTCTTGTCCCATAAACTGGTTGCAAGGAAAACCTAAAATCTCTACTTTATCTTTGTGTAGTTCATAAAATGCTTGCCAATCTGCATACTGTGATGTGTAACCACACTTAGAAGCTACATTGAGTATGATTACTTTTTTTCCCTTATAACGAGAAAAATCTATTTCTCCACCGCCATCAAGTGCGGGCAATTTGAATGTATAAAACATTGATTTTAAATCATTTGTATTCGCCGTAATAGCTATCGGACGTTCACGAACGTCACGTTTGCCCATACAAGCAAAAAGTGAAAGACAAGTTAATGCCAAAAATACAAGGTACAATATCTCTTTTTTCATAATTCTAATTATTTTAACTACATGAAACTAGTTTTAAAACAATTAAAAGAGATTTATGTTTTGGTAATTATTTTGCCAATATCTTAAATTCCAATCTTTGGTTTTTTAAACGATTTTCCAGACTGTTGTTCGGTACAAGTGGCGTAAATTTGCCATAACCATTCACGTTTATTTTATCTGGAAAAACACCTCGTTTGGTAAGTGCGTCACGCACTTCGTTTGCTCGAGAAATACTAAGAGATTGAGCTGTACTGTATGGTAACGCACTGCTTGTGTGCGCTCGTATTTCAATTACTAATTTCGGATTTTCAATCCAAAGTCCTTTTAGCCGTTCTAATTCTAATTCTGATTTTGGTAAAATTTCGCTGCTATTTGGCTCAAAAAAAATACCTTCGAGCGGAATTATTTCTCCTACTTCTATTGGATATAAAATAAGCTGAATATTTTTATTGCTTTCTTTTATACCTATTATATCTATCGCTTTTTTGGTCAAACGCTTGTTATTTTGGATGTTTTCACGTTGAACTTGTCTTCTGATATTGGTTTGGAGTGTCGTCTGTAAATCAGAACGCAAGGCCGTTTTTAGTAAAAAATTCATCCGCCAATTTACCTCTGTGACGACCCCTTTTCTACGTTCAACGAGTATTGAGCTGCGTACATCTGGCAACAGGGCATTGTACAAATTTTGCTCGATAGCGTCTTCTTTTTTCACATTTTTATTAAGTCCATTTTTAGGATATTGTTGTTCATATTGTTTTATCAAAAGGCGTTTTTTATCTATAAGCACTTTTTCTAAAAGACGCTCTTCAAAAGACGAACAACCCAATGAAGCCCAATTCGTCCATTCACTTACTGTACTTTTGTAAAGTTCTAATTGCACCGTTTCAAAAATATCTTTGGTAATATCGTCTTTTACTTTTGCAGTAAGTTCTTGAAAATCAGCAAATTGTCTTTTTTGAGTAGCTCCTTCCAAAGCTGCAATGTCATCAATAGCTGCTCGGTCGTCACTAAAATTGAGGTTTTGCTCGACTGGTTTTATCTTTACAACCTTTTCATTTTGAAGGGTTTTGTACTGCTCAAAAAGTTGTCGTATAATAGAACGTTCCGCACTATTTGCATCGCTAAAAAAAAGCCCATCGTCGTCAATATTTTTACTTGCTTCTTGTTCGTTTAGGGTAGTTTTTATTTTATCATTTTCTTCAAATTTTTCTTTCAGTTTTTCTACCTCTGCGTCCGCACCAAAACTTTGTTCCACTTCTTGCTTTTTCACTAAATCTGTTTTTGCTCTAAATGGATTTTCTTCCATTTCTGTAATTTCAGTATTTAAAGCTCTTATTCGTATCAAAAGCATCTCTATTTTATACTCTTCGAGGCTATCTCGCACTGTTTTTTTTCCGTAATCAAAATCATAATCGCTAGCTTTGAGAGGTATTTGTCCAAAATTTATGTACGATAATGTAGAATAATAACCTTTTTGTAGGGCAAAAAAAGCCATTATTTGTTCTTCCGAAAGTAATATTTGAAACTTCCCTTCTGAATTAGCCAAAAGCGTATTTGGTACTTTTTGTTGAGCCAAAGATTGCCATTTTACAAGCGAAGGCGTAATATTCTGAAAGCCTTTTTTATAACTAATCCTACCGTTTATGAGTACGATATTCTCATTATTGCTTTTTATTTCTAAAGGAATATATTTTATATCATAGTTACTTTTTTCCTTTTGAGCAACGAAGGCTTTTTTACCATCAAAAGAAAACGAAAGAAAACGGTCGTCAGCAGGCGTATTGATATTTATACCCCTATTTTGAGGTGTAGTCCATCTTTGCCAAGTATCATCTAATCTTGTGCTGCTATACCAATCGTAGCCACCATTTCCACCCAAGCGGTTGCTACAAAAATAGAGCGTTTGGTTGTCTGCTGATAAGCAAGCGTTATTTTCATCAGAAGCAGTATTGATATTTTTCCCAATACTCACAGGTAAAGACCATTTGCTACTGTCTGATTTGAAGCTAATAAATAAATCGTTTTCTCCTATACTTTGCTCGTTTTTTGCAGCAAAAATCAATGTTTTTTGGTCAATACTAATAAAAGAAGCTATCGTCGCTTCACTTTTCAAAACAACAAGAAGTTGCTCAGGCGTTGCCCAAGTGCGTCCTTTTTTTTTCGTACAATAAATATTTTTACCATTGGTAAAATACAAAACGCTGGCATCTAAACTGATACCGCAAATAATATTTTTATCTTCATTATTGATAGGAAAACCTAAATTAACTGGGCTACTCCAAGTAGCATCAGGCTGTAAATCAGACATCCAAATATCGGCATCATCGCTATCGCCAATGTTGGATTCATGGTTGTTTCTTACAAAAAAAAGATGCTGTCCATCAGGAGATACAAACGGGTACTGCTCGTCACTACTGCTATTTATGCGCTGCAAATTAAAATTATTCGGCAGCTGCTGTGCATTATTTTTCTGAAAAAAAAAGATATAAAAAAGAAAAAAAATTATTTTTTTCATTCGTTTTGAAGTTTTTTAATCGCACATAGCTACCATCAATTCTTGTAATTTAGATTTGATTTCGCTACTCGAACAAGTATAATTATTTACAATTACAGAAAAACTCCATCGTTTTCCGTTAGCACGTGTCACGAATCCAGAGTAGCTCCTCACTCGGGTCATACTTCCACTTTTTGCACGTAACTTGCCTATGGCTTTTGTACCTTTAAACATATTTTTGAGCGTACCAGTTTCGCCAGCTTTGGGCAATGATTCATAGAATGTAGCTGAAATAGCATTGTCATTTGAAACTACTCTTAAAATATCTACCAAATGTTTACTGCTGATAGCACTTCGAGCAGAAAGTCCACTACCATCTTCCATAAAAAATCCTTTTAAATCTACTCCCTTGGACAGCCAGTAATTTTTAATCGCATCAACACCTGTATTAGGTATTCCCACATTAGTTTGTAATTGTCCAATAGTTCGCAACATACTTTCTGCATACAGATTAACACTTTCTAAATTGGTGCGCTCAACAATTGTACTCAATTTGGGTGAATACTGTGTATAAATAACTTTTCGAGGCAAAATCGGCTCTTTTAAATCTTCAAAATTGGCAGCTCCTTTCTTAAAAGTCGTTTTATAATCCGTTTTTAATTTTTGCTGTAAAAAATAAGCTGCCGTGAAAACAGGGTCGGGCATAGAACCCTTTACTCTAAACGTGCCTGAGCCAATAGGAATTGTACCCCGAACGATACTTTCGTCATTGAGTGGTGGTGTAAAAATCAAGGAATTATCGCCTGTTCCCGTTGCTGCCGAAATCAAACGATTATTAAAAGTGACTTCGGGCAGAAATGGGTCAGTTCCTACTATTTTAGGCTGCATACCCAAAAGAGGAACTTGCTGCAAATTAAGAAAATAATAATTTTCATTTATATTCAGACCGTAAGCTCCTGCGCCATAATAATTTCCAATATCGTCCCATTGCCAGGTCAGCCCAATACCATCTATTCCTTGAAAAAAAGAGCCATCGCCTACTATCCGCCCATTCACTTTTTTAATACCAGCCTTGTCAATCGCATCTGCAAACTGCGACATAACCGTATTCAAATTTGCTACGCTGGTCATTTCAGAAGAGCCAAGCGTTGGATCACCAAATCCTTTGAGGTAAATATTACCATCTAAAATACCTGTTTGTGAATTAAAAATACCATCATATTGTATTTCTGTTTTAAAAACATAAGTGGGATTTAATATAGCAAGAGCTGCCGCAGTTGTAACGACTTTCATAGAAGATGCTGGTGTCAAAACACGGTCGGGATTATAAGAAGCTACCATCACACCTGTTTGTACATCCATAACCGAAATACTGACACCAGCATTACTCAAATCTGCATCGTTAGTAAATTTCGTAATTGCTTTTGTAAGCGTAACCTGTGCCGAAAGAGAAATACTCAGCAGTATAAAAAAAAGAATTGTAGTGTTATTTTTGTTCATAAATAATAAAATATTAAACAAAGGTACATTAAGTATATGAATAATAAAATATGTGACAAAAAAATATCAAGCATAGCTTTCAAACAGATACATATTTTCAGTATTATTAACCTTATTTTTAAAAAATACCATAATTATAGATTAAAAGTAGCATTTCTGATTTTTTTCCTATAATTTTGTACATTCAATTTTGTTCACTTACTCACATAGAAACAAATTTTTGAATATATAATTTTTTTTAAAATGTTAAAAAATCTACTTTTATCTCTTTCTCTCCTTATTTCATGTTTCGTACACGCAAATGTTGTTGTTTATAAAGCAGGGCAAAAAATAGTTACAGGTACTTGGGTTGGCTCGGGTGTACTAACAGAAATAAGTACAAATTCGCCTTACGAAGGTACTCAACATTATCAATTTGCTTATAATTATACCAATTGGTGGGCTGGTTTTGGGCTAAATCTGAATAATTGGGGCAGTGGTGCAAATGTAAATTTTACAGGAAATACACACCTACGCTTGGCGTTTAGAGGTTTAGACAATGGTAAAAAACTAACCGTACGCCTAAAAAATGGTACAAACAACGGAAATACAATAGAAATAGGCGGTACAAACGCTACTTATCAAGTTGTAAATATTCCAATGTTTAGCCTGATTTCTGGAACATCTTTGAGTTTGTCTGCTATTTCAGAATTGGAATTTACTATTACAAGCGAGATTTCTGGAAACGGAAATGTTTATATTGATGCTATTGAGGCGTTATCCTTATCGGCACCCGTCGGAGGCGCAAGTGCAACGGCTTGGACAAGAGGAAACGCACTGAAAAAAGGATTTAATACCGCCAATTGGTTAGAAGCGCATTGGTTATTACCTTTCAATGCTTATCCTGTGGCAAACGATTTTACAAGAGCTAAATTTTTGGCATTAAAAAATGCTGGCTTCAATTTTGCACGTTTGCCTGTGATTTTTGAGCGTTTGGGAAGCCAAACAGCTCCTTATACTTTAAATACCAATCAAACCGCTTTTTATTTGGTAGATTCTGCGATTACTTGGGCAAACGCTTTTGACCTAAAACTAATTATCGATAATCATCATGGGCCTGATATGAACGATGGTAATTTTGTAAGTAATACGCCTCGTATTTGTGCCGTTTGGAAACAACTCGTGCAGCGTTATGGCTCACTTGACCCTAATCGTTTTTATTTTGAATTGTACAATGAGCCCAATAATATAACGAACGCTAATTTTCGTACTGTCGCTCAAACAGCGATGGATACAATTAGAAAATACAATACGACACACACTTTTATAATAGGTGCAAATGGCTGGAATAGCGGAAGCGGTCTGGCTAATTTTGACCCTATAACAGACCAAAATGTAATTTATACTTTTCATAATTACGACCCTTATTATTTTACACATCAAGGATGTTCTTGGACTTCGCCAGCTTACTTTCCAGCAAGAGCATTCCCGATAGGAAATGATATTGCTGACGTTCGAAGCAATTTTATCAATGTGAAATCTTGGTCAAATTATTACAATTTTCCTATTTTGATGGGCGAGTTTGGTGTTTCTTCAGCAGCAGATGCCACTTCTCGTTGTAATTGGATGGACAAAATGACCCATTATGCAGATAGCCTAAATTTTCCTTATGCCTACTGGGACGTAAAAAATTATACTGACGCTTTTGGTTTTTATCCCAATGGTATCATTTCTTCGGCTAATGCTATCCCTTGTTTCAAAACAGCAATGGGGCTTTATACCGCACCTTTATCAATTCGAGAAATTACGCAATTAGAAGCTGTTTGTTCAGATAAAAATATCGTAATACGTTGGTCAGCAGAAGTATATGATAAACCTGGTTTCTTTGTAGTAGAGGCAAGCAGCGACGGTACAGACTGGTCAGAAAAAACAAGACTAAAAGGAAATACCAATCAAAATCGTTATCAAACGAATGTCAATTTATTAAAAAATCAAGCCTATTATCGGGTTGTTTATTTCAATGAAGATGGGCGAGAAGAGTATTCTCCAATAATCAAGAGTGCTTGCTCGGAAAATCAATCTTTTGCTATTTATCCTAATCCGA
>JANMGN010000166.1:0-1523 GCA_031374645.1 Chitinophagales bacterium
CCGTACTAACTTATCCTACCAATAAAATAGATACTTTCATAGGTGTGCCTATTGATTCTGAAATTATTATTTCTCAAAATCTATACTACGCAGAAATCAAAAAAGACCCTACTAATGGTTTAGCTACTTTTGTAAGTAAAGGAAATATTATAGTAAATGATACTGTTGGGCTTGGCAAATTTACGGCTTGTCGCCATGCAAATGGTAGAGATTGGTGGATATTAACTCCTCGCTTTGCTACAAGTAGTGCGTATCATACTTTATTGTTAGACCATCAAGGAATGCATTATGTCAAACAACAACAAATTGGTACTCCTATTTTAGATGGTGTTGGGCAGGCTTGTTTCTCTCCAAATGGACAATATTATGTAAGGCATGAGCATTTTAACATTAAACTTCCAGCTATATTGAGTATATATGATTTTGATAGATGCACAGGTTCATTAAGCAATAGTAGACAAATTAAAATATTCCCAAGAAAATGGGGTGGTATAGCCATATCTCCAAATTCTCGCTACCTATACCTAACGCAAACAACTGAAATATACCAATACGATTTAGAAGCAAAAAATATAGAGGCGAGCAAATTACTGGTAGCAGAATACGATGGTTTTAAAAATATTTATAAATACCCAACTAATTTTTATCGCATGCAACTCATGCCCGACAGACGAATTTATTGTACCAGTTTTGGTTTTGCCAGCGAGTATTTTCATATTATTGAAAATCCTAACATTTTAGGTGTAGGCTGTAATTTTAAGCAACGCTATCTAAAGCTGCCCGCAAGAAACATTGGCTCAGTTCCCAATTTCCCCAACTATCGCCTTGGTCCGATAGACGGTAGTCCTTGCGATACACTCGGAATCAATAATGAGCCTCGTGCTTGGTATCGCTACGAAAAAGATACCACGAACAAGCTAAAAGTAGAATTTACAGACCTCTCTTTTTATGAGCCAAAAGAGTGGCTTTGGGATTTTGGCGACGGCAGCCCTAATAGCAAAGATACTTTACCAGTACATACTTTTCCTAAAAATGGTACTTATAATGTTTGCCTTACGGTGAAAAATAAATACGGTAGCCATACGCATTGCAAAACAATTAATTTTGGTACGACCGCTACGCAAGATTTTGAGTTCCAAGACCAAATACAAGTTGCTCCAAATCCTTTTGGCAGTATATTGTATGTCACATTGAGTAGCCTTATAGCAAATCCAGTTTTGCATCTTTACGACAGTATCGGCAGAGAAGTGCTTTCTTCATCGCTATATTTTGGAGTGACTGACCTCCGTACCGAACACTTGCCTTCGGGTTTGTATTTATGGAATGTCACAAGTAGCAGTGATATTATTGGAGCAGGGAAAGCAATGAAAGTGGAATAAAATAGTCTTTTGTCGTCAAAAATTTACTTTTAAGCTAAAAAAATAGATTATTAAACGTATGTTTTTTATTTTTGAGAAAATTTGTAAAAATATTATGCTCAAATTAGAAAATATTGTAAAAACGTACAACAAATTTACGGCAGT
>JANMGN010000191.1:0-4227 GCA_031374645.1 Chitinophagales bacterium
ATATCAAATTAAAAATTTTAAAATTTTTCATTAAAATTAACTTTATGGACATTTTACACGTTATTATTCTTGCCATCATCGAAGGCATTACAGAATTTTTACCAATTTCCTCTACGGGACACATGGTCATTACAAGTGCGATTTTGGGCATAGAAGACGATAAATTTGTCAAACTTTTTGAAGTAGCGATACAATTAGGTGCAATAATGGCGGTCGTCGTTTTGTACTGGAAAAAGTTTTTTGATTTCAAAAATTGGACTTTTTACGCAAAATTATTAGTAGCAGTAGTTCCTGCACTAATTTTTGGAAAACTTTTTGACGATGCCATTGACGAAATTTTAGGCAAACCAGCTATCATCGCAACGGTGCTTCTGCTCGGTGGAATTATTTTACTTTTTGTAGATAAATGGTTTCAAACCGCTGATATTCAAGAAGAAACAGATATAGATTATTTGAAAGCGATAAAAATAGGAGCGTACCAATGTTTGGCAGTTATGTTTCCTGGATTGAGCAGAAGTGCAGCGACTATTATTGGCGGTATGCAACAAGGACTGACCCGTAGCTTGGCAGCTGAGTTTTCCTTTTTTTTAGCCGTACCTACAATGGCAGCTGCAACAGGTTACAAATTATTGAAATATATCAAGACAGAAGGTGCACTTACAAGCGAACAAATACAATCTTTATTTGTTGGTAATGTCGTAGCTTTTGTAGTTGCACTATTGGCTATCCGTTTTTTTATAGGTATTTTAAACAAATACGGTTTCAAATTTTTTGGTTATTATAGAATTTTAGTTGGAGCAGCAATTTTAATCATGTTAGCTTTGGGCTACGATTTGAAGGTTTCGTAAAGCTATTTTTAGCATTTTTTATTATGATAGAAACAGATATTTTGATTATTGGCGCAGGCCCAACAGGACTTTTCGCCGTTTTTGAGGCAGGTTTATTGAAATTAAGCTGCCATTTGATAGATAGTTTGCCACAACCTGGCGGACAATTGACAGAAATTTATCCTAAAAAACCTATTTACGATATTCCAGGTTTCCCTTCGGTATTGGCAGGCGATTTGGTAGAGAATTTGATGCAGCAAATTGTACCTTTCAAACCAGGTTTTACATTAGGCGAACGTGCCGAAACACTTGAAAAACAAGAAGACGGACGTTTCCGATTGACGACCTCAAAAGGTACAGTCCACATTGCGCCTGTTATTGCGATTGCTGGCGGATTGGGTTGTTTTGAGCCTCGAAAACCACCGATTAGTAACATTGTCGATTTTGAAGACAAAGGCGTGGAATACATTATTAAAGAACCTGAATTTTATCGTGGAAAAAATATTGTGATTGCAGGCGGAGGAGATTCTGCTTTGGATTGGACTATTTTTTTGGCTGATGTAGCAAACGAAATTACTTTGATACATCGTCGTAAGGAGTTTCGTGGCGCATTGGATTCCGTAGAAAAAGTTATACATTTGGCTGAAAGTGGTCGCATAAAGTTAATAACGGATTCGCAAGTTATTGGTTTAGAAGGAGATACACATTTGAGTTCTGTTAAAATAAAACACGACGAACAAGGCGAATTTTTAGTAAATACAGATCATTTTATACCACTTTTTGGACTTTCTCCAAAACTCGGTCCTTTGGCAGAGTGGGGCTTAAATATAGACAAAGGCGCAATAGAAGTTAATACTTTTGATTATCAAACGAATGTCCCAGGTATTTTTGCCATCGGAGATATTAACACCTACGCAGGAAAACTCAAATTAATCCTTTGCGGTTTCCACGAAGCAACTTTGATGTGTCAGTCGGCATTTAAAATTATTCATCCTGATAAAAAATTGTCTTTTAAATATACTACCGTAACTGGTATAGAAGGGGTAGCTGCTTAAAAATAACAAAAAATAGTAATACAAATTTCATTTTGAATTGTATATTTGCAACCAAATATACAATTCAAAATGAAAAAAAATTTATCTTTTTATTTTCTTTTTTTTACATTTTGCCTATCAGCGCAAAATATTCGTTACCTCAATCGTGTTTTTACGCAGACTGCAAAAACCGCTAACGTTACTTATGCTACTGCACCTTCGGTTTCTGCGCCTTATCTTTCCGAATCATTTACGAGCAATACTACCTTGAAAATGGATATTTTCCAACCTGTTGGCGATGTTATAACCGAACGACCTGTCGTTTTGTTGATCCACTCTGGTGGTTTTTTCAACGGTACAAAAGAGGTTGACGATATGCAATGGATTTGCGATTCCTTTGCACGGCGTGGCTATGTAACGTGTAGTATCGATTACCGTTTGGGCTTCAATCCACTGTCTTCAAATGCTGCCGAACGTGCCGTTTACAGAGGTGTGCAAGATGCCGCTGCGGCTATTCGCTATCTAAAAGAGTTTCGGACAACTTACAAAATAGATACTTCACTTATTTTCGCTATTGGAAGCAGCGCAGGTGGATTTACTGCCTTAAATTTAGCATTTTTAGATGATAGCGAGCGACCAGCTTCTACTTTCAATACGCCAAATTTGGGTTGTATTAATTGCTCAGGAAATACTTATGTACACAATAGTAGGGTAAAAGCTATTGCAAATTGTTGGGGCGCAATCGGAAATACAGCTTGGATTAATGCCAATAATAATGTGCCTACCATTTTATTTCACGGCAACAACGATGGTACAGTTCCTTATACTCAGGGTTCGCCTTTTGGTCTTGGAACACTCCCTACAACTTACGGTTCGCAGCCAATTGATACTCGCCTTACCAATCAAGGTATTTTACACGAATTTTATACTGGCGTAAATAAACCACATGAATATTGGGGAACTACAAACGGAACTTTTGCGACTGCACCAACTGTCGATTATTTAGATATTATCAAAAAAACAGCCTTGTTTTTTTATGGTCGTTTGCCTGTGCCTCCGCTTACAGTTGCGATTTCAAACGTGACAAATACGACTTGTTTTGCAGGAAATAATGGCTCTGCAAAAGTAACCGCTTCGGGTGGTGGAAATTTTCCTACGACTTATGCTTGGTCAAATGGACAAACTACTCAAACCGCTACCAATCTAAGTGCAGGAAATTATACCTGTGTAGCCACTTGTGGAACGCAATCTATTTCAGTGCAAGTTGTTGTAAATCAGCCATCTGCAATAGGTATTTCTTTTTTAAATCAGCAAAATATTACTTGTATAAATAACGGATCAGCAACAGTTTCGGCTTTTAATGGTGTTGGAGGTTTTAGTTACGCTTGGTCAAACGGACAAACAGGAGCAAACTTCACAACCACTACTACAAATACGTATAGCGTTACAGCAACTGACTTAAACAATTGCAAATCAATAGGTTATGTTTCTATTTCAAGCAATACTACGCCTCCTACTGTGACTATTCAAAGCAATCTCAATCAACTTACTTGTACCAATCCAAGCGCAACTTTGAGTAATAGTTCGGCTGGAAATTACAGTTATCTTTGGTCGTCTGGTAGTACAACTCCAACTTTCACAACAGCTACGGCTGGTAGTTATACTTTGACTGTTACGGATAACACCAACGGTTGTAACGCCAATAAGACTTATAATTTGACTGAAAACAAAATAATTCCGATTGCAAATGCTGGTGTTGATAAGACTTTAACTTGCTTTATTAATAACGAAACTATTGGAACTGCACCGATTACAGGTATGAATTATAAATGGTCTAACAACTCAACAACTGCTATAACAAATGTTCAGCAGGCGGGCATTTATATTTTGACCGTTACTAATCCGCAAAATGGCTGTACAAAAACAGATAATGCAACAGTTACAGCAGATTTTGTGCCGCCTACAATCCTACCTGTTCAGTCTATAACATTGAATTGTTTTAAGCCTATCGATACCGTAACCGTAGTCGCTATTGGACAAAATTTGAATTACACATGGTCTTTCCTAAATGGAAATAACACTACTGCGATAGTTTCGCAAGCTGGTAACTACTATCTTACGGTGACAAATATGACAAATGGTTGTTCAGATGCAATCCAATGTCCAATCGTTTTTGAAGATAAAGATGCTCCGAAAATACAAATTCAAGGCGATTCTTCTTTCTGTACAGGAAAATCTTTAACTTTGGCAGCAACAGGAACAGCAGCCAATTACGTTTGGAATACGGGACAAAAAACGCCTAATTTATTGGTTTCGGCAGCAGGAAATTACACTGTAACTGCCACAGGCTCAAATGGTTGTACTGC
>JANMGN010000435.1:0-2455 GCA_031374645.1 Chitinophagales bacterium
GTTTTTTAATTTAATAAAAAATTTAATATGTATTTTAAATATAAATAACTGATAATCAATATATTAAAACATATTATATTTTTTTAATATTATAATAAAAAACACATTATAATTTTTTTTGGTATGTAATTTGCCTATTTAAACATGAGAAAACAATATTTTAAAAACATCGGGAAGACGAGAAAACTAATGGTGTTATTTGAATTGTTAGATTGTTAGGTTTATAAACCGACAATGCTGCGATTCCACCATTCTACCCTTCCTTTTATTACTCATTTTTAAATTACAAATTACCATGACAAAGAGCGTATTTACCTCTATGTTGTCTGCTGCGCTATGCTTATTTTTGAGCATCGGTGCGAAGGCACAGCAAAACTGTACGTCACCTACTATTTCAATGTCTTGCCAAAATTTGGTGCATTTGAGCGTAGGAACAGCGTGTACAGAAACTATCACGCCTGAAAAAATACTTGCAGGCGCATACACTTGTTACAATACTTTTCAGGTCGAAATTCTTAATTCTACGCTTGGAAATACCGTTGGAGCAGCTCAAATTGGGCAAACGCTAAACGTAAAAGTGAAGCATACTATTTCTGGCAATTCGTGTTGGGGAAAAGTGAAAATCGAGGACAAATTAGCTCCCGTTTTGACCTGCCCAGCGAGTACGACTATCAGTTGCGCTACAAACATGAGTATTTCGCCTTACGAAACCATTGTTTGCGATAATATTGCGAATAATGGCGTAAAAGATACTTGTTTTTCGGTATTTGGCTTACCAACGGTTGCTGAAAATTGTACTGGTTATACGCTTTCGTACTCAGATGTTGTGACAGATAAAGATTGTGTAGTAGCTGGTGTTAGTGCTATCGTAACTCGTACTTGGAAAGCGAAAGATGCTTATGGAAACACTTCCACTTGCTCAACTACTTATACGTTAGCTCGTGAAAATGTCAATTGGATAAATTTTCCACAAAATGTGACGATTGAGTGTTCTTCAAATTACAATAAAGATGCTAAAGGAAATCCTCATCCGAGTAGTTCGGGTGTACCGATGTTGAATGGTGTGAGTGCATTTCCGAGCTCGCCTGGTTACTGTGAATTGAGTACTTCTTATGTAGATTCAAAATCTGCTGCTTGTGGTACGACTTACAAAATTGTTCGTAAATGGACAGCGATTGACTGGTGTACAAGTCAAGTTTTTCAACAAACTCAAGTGATAAAAGTAGGCGATACTACATCTCCTTTAATTACGAAAGGAGCTAATCCTTTGACTATTTCTACTGATGTAGATGTATGTATGCGCAAAGTATATGTACCTGTAAAACAACAAGTTACAGACAATTGCGGCACTAAAATGTCATTTTATTATACCGTTTATGAAAAAAATAACTCAACCATAGCAGCAAAAGGAGATACACTTCGCAAGCTACAAACGGGTACTTATACCTTAGAAACGAAAGTGACTGACGAGTGTGGAAATTTTGCAAAAGACAGCGTCACATTTATCGTAAAAGATGAAATACCACCGTCTGCTGTTTGTGATTTGAATACAAAAGTAAGTGTGAATGAAGAAGGTTTTGCAAGTGTAAATGCTATCACTTTTGATGATGGAAGTACAGATAATTGCGGCGTGGACACTTCTCGTTTTGAAGTAAAACGTATGGGCGCACCTGATAGTGATTTTGCAAAAAATATCAAATTCTCTTGTTTTGACGATAAATTACAAGTTATTTTACGTGTTTGGGATTACAATAACACCTCAAATACTTGTATGATAAATGTTGATGTTGATGATAAAATGTTCCCTATTATTTTTGTAGAAAATACCACTTTGAATTGTACACACGAGCCAGATATTAGACTTTGGTTGGATAGCCACAAACCAGAATTGAAAAAATATGCGGATATTCCTTCGCCTACCAATTATGGTTATTTTGACAATTGTGCAGCTACTTTGAGTATAAAAAAAGAAGAAAATTTGATTGACAATTGTGGAAAAGGTAAATTTTTACGTACTTGGGAAGTGAGCGATGCAAGTGGTAACAAAGTAACTACGGTACAAACGGTAACACTTCAAAATCGTTCGGCTTACAAAGTTACTTTTCCTGAAAACAAAACTTTAATTTGCGGAACAGGTGTGAAAGACCTTTCTCCAAAAGCAAATGGAGAGCCTAAAATTGAGCAATTGAGCAATTCTTGTGCATTGGTTTCATTGAGCTACATCGATGATAAATACAGTACCGCAGGCGATGGTTGTTACAAAATAGTTCGCCGTTGGAGAATTATGAACGATTGCGAACACGATGGTACTTACAATGCTGACAAAGGCGACGAATATAAGCCAAAAAAAGTTAGTGGCTCTTGTGATACAACAAGTATAAGCCGTTGTTATGTAAACATCGGGGCGAGTATTTTAGCTGACCCTGCTTACAACAGTTTTGTTGCAGAACACAGC
>JANMGN010000290.1:0-3727 GCA_031374645.1 Chitinophagales bacterium
TTAAAAACAAATATTTATTATTTTTAATTTTTTTAAAAAATATTTATTTTAAATAAATTTTTATTTTTTTTAAAAAATAATCGATTTTTTTTTTTTTTTTTGTCAAATATTTAGTATTATATTTGTCTTCTTAATTGCGCAATTACGTGGACTTCCTCGATGCCACGCTTGTCTGCATACTATGAGAGGCTTGTAGAAAGTGAAGTAGGGGAATTTAACAATTAAATTTTTTTTGAGATGAAATTTGAATCAATCAAAAACAATAGTAAATTACAGAAATTTGCTAAAGATGGAGTAAAAAATCTTTATTCAATTAAAGGCGGATATATGCAGCCTACAAAAAATGCTACTGGCGTAGACCACATAGAAGTAACGGGTGCTAGCGGCACTGATATAGGAGACTATGGCGGTGGTACTTGTGGATAGTAAATAATTATAGTGAATTTTCTAATCCAACCTATGATGTTGCTTTTAGGTTAAATACTTAAAAGCAACTTCTTTCAATTATGTTATTTTTTGTATGATAAAAAGAAGTATTATATTTTTATTTATTTGCTTTTCTTGCATTGCAAACTCACAAAACTACATTCATTTCTATAACGCAATTAATCAAGCAAAGAGTTTTAAAAAAGAAGGAAAAAAGCAAAAAGCAATAAAAATTTATACCAAAAATATTGAAAAATATCCATTTGTTGCAGGAAAGTACATTTGGAATGCTATTGTATTAGCCAATGAATTAAATCTAAAAGAATTAGGTTATTCTTTGATGGCGAAGCTTTTATCCCAAAGTAGCGAACCAGTATATAAAGAATATGTAACACAATCAAAACAGTTAAAAATATTTCATGCGGATACTGTTTTCAATAAGTTACCCTCAGACTATTACCAGCCCAAATTTATGTTTTCACATAAAAGTCTTATTGATAGTTTGTGTGGTTTAGACAGAATGGTAAGAATGACAGATAATGATGCGACTGATTATTATTTCAAAGTCAAACGAGAAAAACAAGTTAGCTATGATATACCGCTCTATCTCAAAGGAAAACGAGTAATAGAAACCATGGTATTAACAGATTCTTTAAATTTTGTTCAATTAAAAGAGCTTGTTGAAAAAAATAAAACGACTTTTGACGAGAGAGATATTATTCCAGTCTATCCATATCTCATTATTTTAGCGCACTCAAGTTCTATGTGTATAAAACATATTAAGCCTTTGTTGGATAAGAGCTTAAAAGAAGGAAAATTAGAGCCTTATTTTTATGCTTGGATTGTAGATAGAGCCTTAAAAGATAAAGACAAACCTCCATTCTACTATTGGGACACAATTAATTATAATGCAGAAATCAATACGGACATTTCTACATTTAATCCTTCTAAAAAAAGAAAAATCAATAAACGCAGAAAAAAAATTGGGCTTCCTTTACTGCCTATAACGATGGTTAATTATAGAGATTAGATTTATGATACTAATATTTTCAATACCCGATGATAGATCAACATTTAAAGTGTGTGAGTGGCTTGATTTTTATAATATTCCTTATTTTTTAATTTTTTCTAAGGATAGTTTTGTTTTACATTCGCTTAGCATTACCTCAAAAGGAAATCACTTATTATTTTCTTTAAATAATCAAAATATTGATTTAAAGTCTGTTAAAGGCGTTTGGTATAGGCGTGGTAGATTGCCTTATCGAGTTCCCATAACTAATTTTAAAAATGATACAATGAGACAGCATATAAAAGAAGAAAATCAACATTTCTATGATTTCATGCTTGTTGAAATAAACAAATTACCTCATATAAATCAATTAGGTAAAGGTAATGTAAATAAACTAAATATCTTAAATGCAGCGGTCAATAGCGGATTATATATTCCGCATACATTTATTACAAATCGGAAAGATAAAATTATTGAATTTAAAAACAAACAGAAAAGTGGTATTATTTCAAAAACTATTGCAGAGATACCAATGCTTGACATAGATGGTAGTAAATATTCTACGAGTACTGTATTAATTAACTCTATTGATGATAAATTAAGTAATGATATTGGGATTACTCTCGTTCAAGAAGCAATTCAAAAAGAATTTGAAATAAGAACTTTTTACTTTTTTGGACAATGTTATTCTATGGCAATTTTTTCTCAATCCAACGAGCGCACAAAAGTAGATTTTAGAAATTACGACAATGAAAAGCCGAATAGAAATATTCCCTTTCAATTAGATAGAGAAACGGAACAAAAAATTAAAAATCTTATGGAAAGTATTGATATGAATTGTGGTTCAATTGATTTCATAAAAAGCGTTGATGGTAAAATCATTTTTTTAGAAGTGAACCCTGTTGGGCAATATGATATGGTTTCGTATCCTTGTAACTATAATTTACATCATTTAATAGCACAAAAGTTGAAAGAATTTTATGAGCAATAAATACTTGAAGTTAACTCCTGACTCTCGTTTTCCACTTCTATATGAGTTTTTTGAAAAATTTATAGATAAAGAAGATGAATCTTTTGTTAAAAAAATACACGTAAAAAAATGGAAAACTCAAGAGTATAACAACTATCAATTTTACAAACCCATTTCAAAAATAATTCCTTTAGAAGATGACTAAACTCTGTTTATTTAGCTCATGTCTTATGGTCAAAGGCAATCAGAGGAGCATAATTTGTGATACGAATAGGTACGATTTTGAGTTTATTCCTAATAGCTTAGCACAACTTTTAGAAGAAGAAGTTGGTAAAACAAAGAATGAAATTTTAGAAAAATATAGCGAATATCAAGAAGTTATAAGCGAATATTTTGATTTTTTAGAAGATAAGGAGTTTATTTTTTGGGCTGAAAATCCTGAGTTTTTTCCAAAAATCGAATTTAATTGGCATTCGCCTTCCAAAATAAGTAATGCGATTATTGATATAAGAAAAGGAATAGATTTTAATATAGGAGAAATTTATGAGCAATTGGACAATCTGGGTTGTACCAATATCCAACTTCGTTTTTTTGAGCCTATTAATATTGAAAACTTAGATACTTATTTGGAAGAAACATTGGACAAAATGTTCCGAAGTATTGAAATTATATTGCCATTAACAAGTGAATTAGAGCGAAATTTTAAATCAATAATAGATAAACATAGGCGAATTATCTCAATTACGCTTACCAATGCCTCAGAAAATAAACTATTGTACGATGCTCAAGGGCGTTTTGGGAATGTGGTAATGGTGAAAAATGAAATTCGTTCAGAAATTCACTGTGGTAATTTTCATTTGGGTTTGTTTATGACTAATATTGAACTCTTCACAGAATCCCAATACCACAACACCTGCCTCAATCGCAAAATCAGCATTGATGTAGATGGGAATATCAAAAATTGCCCAAGTATGGCGCAATCTTTTGGAAATATTCGAGATACTACACTTGAGGAAGTATTAGCGCATCCAGATTTTAAAAAATACTGGAACGTCAAAAAAGACCACATTGCAGTGTGCCGAGATTGTGAATTTCGCCATATTTGCACAGATTGTCGTGCATACATCGAAAATCCAGAAGATATGTACTCCAAACCGCTCAAGTGCGGCTACAATCCCTACACTGCCGAATGGGAGGAGTGGAGTACCAATCCACTCAAACAAAAAGCCATAGCACATTACGGTATGCAAGCACTCGTAAAAAATACAAACGAATAAGGCTCAAAAAAAGGTTGATGAATTTTTAATTCATCAACCTTTTTT